>CAIQMJ010000062.1 GCA_903872875.1 uncultured Variovorax sp. | reverse complement strand
GGACGTACGCTTTCTGGACAAGGGCGACGTACAGAAGATGGGCGGCGACAAGGTCAAGCAGGTGATCAAGGTCAAGAGCGGCATCGAGAGCGAGCAAGCCAAGAAGATCACCCGCCTGCTCAAGGACAGCAAGATGAAGGTGCAGGCCGCGATCCAGGGCGACGCCGTGCGCGTGACCGGCGCCAAGCGCGACGATCTTCAAGCGGCGATGGCACTGATCCGCAAGGACGTGCCGGACATGCCGCTGAGCTTCAACAACTTCCGCGATTGAACGCGCTGCGCCGCGCGCCGGCGCGACGTGCAGTCGACGATGACGGCGCCGTGATCCGCGCCGTCCACCGGACTCAGGCCTGTGCGGCGGTCACGACCACTTCGATCTTGTAGGCCGGATTGGCGAGCTTCGCCTCGACGGTCGCGCGCGGTGGCGTGTTGCCGGCCGGAATCCAGGCGTCCCACACTTCGTTCATCGCGGTGATGTCCTGGATGTCGGTCAGAAATATCTGCGTCATCAGGATGCGTGACTTGTCGCTGCCGGCCTCGGCCAACAACCGGTCGATCATGCCGAGCACCTGCGCGGTCTGGCCACGGATGTCCTGCGTGGTGTCGTCCGGCACCTGGCCCGCGAGATAGACGGTGCCGTTGTGCACGGCGGTCTCGCTCAGGCGCGCGCCGACGTGGAAACGTTTGAATTCAGCCATGTTCAATCCTCAATCCTTCTTTTTCGAGCCCAACCTGGACTCGGTGCCCGCCGCCAGGCGACGCATGTTTTCACGGTGCCGCCAGATCAGCAGCAAGCTGATCACGATCAGCGAGACCAGCACGGTGCGGTCGAGCGGCCAGGCGATGTTGCCGCCCACCAGATAGTAGGCTGGCGCAAAGAAGGCCGCGACGATCGACGCCAGCGAAGAGTAGCGGAAGAAGACGGCGATGAGCAGCCAGGTGACGCCGGTGGCGAGCCCCAGCAACCAGGCGATGCCGAGCAGCGCACCCGCGGCGGTTGCAACGCCCTTGCCACCACGGAAGCCAAAGAACACGGGATACAGATGGCCCAGAAAAGCCGCCAGTCCGGCCATCGCGGCAATGCCTGGGGCCATGCCGAAGTCCGCCCCGAACTGCCGCACGACGAACACCGGCAGCCAACCCTTCAGCGCATCGAGCAACAGCGTCGCAAGTGCCGCCTTCTTGTTGCCTGAACGCAGTACGTTGGTCGCGCCCGGGTTGCCGCTGCCGTAGCTGCGCGGGTCGGCCATTCCGAGGAATCGGCTCACGATCACCGCGAAAGACAGCGAACCCACGAGATAGGACAACACGATCGCGACGACCGATGGAAGATGAAAGCTCAACGCGCGCTCCGCCCGGAAAAAAGGTCGCTCATTCTGCCAGTGCGCACTGCACCGGCTTGGCGCCGAGCAGAGCCACGCAGACTTTCGGGTCGATCCCGACGAGATAGCCTCGCCGGCCGCCATTGATCAGGATCCGAGGCAACTCGAGGATCGTCGATTCGATGTAGACCGGCATCGCCCGGCGGACGCCGAACGGCGACGTGCCGCCGACCAGGTAGCCGCTGTGCCGGTTCGCCACCTCTGGCTTGCAGGGCTCGATCGACTTGGCACCGACCTGCCGCGCCAGGTTCTTCGTCGACACCGTGCGATTGCCATGCATCAGAACGAGCAGGGGCTTGGCGTCCTGATCCTGCATCACCAGCGTCTTCACCACCAAGAACGGGTCAAAACCCAGCACCGCCGCGCTGTGCTGGGCGCCGCCGTGCTCCAGGTACTCGTAGGGATGCTCCGTGAAGGCCACCCCGTTCGCCCGCAGCAGTTGCGTTGCCGGCGTCTCCGATACATGCGCCTTTTTCGCTGCCATCTATGCCGCGCGGCAAGTCAATTGGCAGGGTCGCGAATGTCCCAGCGGATCTTGTCTATCGCCGCCAGAAGCTCCGGCGACAGCGTCGTGCCCCAGGCATTCAAGTCGTCGTCGAGTTGCGCGACCGAGGTCACGCCGATGATCGTGCTGGCGACCTGCCATTTCGTGTAGCAGAACGCGAGCGCCATCTGCGTCGGCGTCAGGCCATGCTCGCGGGCCAGCGCGTTGTACAGACGCGCCGCCTTCAGCGCGTCGGGACGGCCCCAGCGCTGCTTGCGCACCGACTCGTAGCTGGAGATGCGTGCACCCTTCGGCGCATCGGGCCCTTCGATGCCGCTCTGGTCGTACTTGCCCGTCAGCAGGCCGAACGCCAGCGGCGAATAGGCCAGCAGAGACACGCCGAGCCGATGCATGGTTTCGTCCAGGCCGTTTTCGACACCGCGGCTCAAGAGGCAATAGACGTTCTGCACCGTTGCGACACGCGGAAGCTTGTGCTGCTCCGCCAGCCGGACGAACTCGTGTACGCCGTAGGGGGTCTCGTTCGACAAGCCGATGTAGCGCACCTTGCCCGCCTTGACCAGTCCGCTGAACGCCTCGAGCTGCTCGTGGATCGAAGTGACGGAGGTTTCCTTCTCCGGGTCGTAGTACAGGTTGCCGAAGGCCGGCACATGGCGCTCGGGCCAGTGGATCTGATACAGATCGATCACGTCGGTCTTCAGCCGCTTCAGGCTGGCGTCGCACGACGCGGCGATGTCGCTCGCCGTCATGCCCTTGCCCTCGCGGACCCAGGGCATGCCGCGTGACGGGCCGGCGACCTTGGTGGCCAGCGTGAGCTTGCCGCGGGCGCCGGGATTCTTCGCGAACCAGTTGCCGATGATGGTTTCCGTCGCGCCGAAGGTTTCCTTGCGCGCGGGCACCGCGTACATCTCGGCGGTATCGATGAAATCGACGCCGCGTTCGAGCGAACGGTCGAGGATGGCGTGCGCGGTGGCTTCGTCCACCTGCTCGCCAAAGGTCATGGTGCCAAGGCAGATCGGAGTGACGTGCAGATCGCTTTGGCCGAGTTGGATTTTGTTCATGTGCGGAATGCTACCGTCGTCGCCGAACGCCTGCACGTCACACCGCGAAGGCCTGCGGCCATGCTGTCCCGCGAGTGGCGACGGAACATTGCGCCGGCTTCTATGATTCGGCGCATGTACCAAGTCCTCCGCCCCTCGCGCACCGAATTCGTGCCTGTCCGCAAGCTCAGCTACCACGTGCGCCTGTGGGGCGAGCCGTCTTCCACGCAACCGCCGCTGGTGCTGCTGCATGGCTGGATGGATGTCGGTGCGTCCTGGCAATTCGTGGTGGACGCCATGGCGCAGCAGCGCTTCATCGTGGCACCGGATTGGCGCGGCTTCGGCCTCACGCACGGCGGCGATGTCGACAACTACTGGATGCCCGACTACCTCGCCGACCTCGACTGGCTGCTCGACCATTACGCCGGCGACCGGCCGGTGGACCTGGTCGGCCACAGCATGGGCGGCAACATCGCCATGCACTACGGCGGCGTACGGCAGCAGCGGGTGCGAAGGCTGGTCAACTTCGAAGGCTTTGGCATGCCGCGCCGTACACCGGAAGAAGCGCCGACACGCTACGGCAAGTGGATCGACGAACTCAAGCGGCTGCACGACGGCAAGATGGCGCTCGCACGCTACGACTCGATCGACGGCGTGTCCCGTCGCCTGATGAAGACCAACCCGCGGCTCACGCAGGACAAGGCCGACTGGCTGGCCGGCCACTGGTCGGCGAGCGGCACGGACGCGGACGGCAGCCAGCGCTGGGCGATCCTCGGCGATGCGGCGCACAAGATCATCAACGCGAACATTTTTCGCGTCGACGAGACGCTGGCGCTGTACGCACGCATCAGCGCGCCAGTCCTGGCGGTGGAGGCGTCCGACGACAGCTTCAAGGGCTGGTGGGGCACAAGCTACTCGCTGGACGAATACCACGAGCGGCTGAAATCGGTGCCGGACGTGCAATTGGCGCGCGTCGATGACGCCGGCCACATGCTGCACCACGATCAACCGGCGCGTGCAGCCGCGCTGATCGAGGAATTCTTCGCCCGATAAGGGCCGCCCCCGCGGCATGTGACTGCGCGCGGCGTTATCCGACAGCAACAAGCTGACACATCGGGCAGACTCGGCGGGTTTTGCTTCCCGAGCCTTCTCCATGAAAACAGCGTCCACCATCGACCCCAGGGATTTCCAGCGACTGCTGAGCCGCAATGTGAAGCTCCCACTCGCCGGCGGTTTGCTCGGCGCCGTGGTGTTCGTGTCGCTGATCTTCTATCTGCTGTCCGTGATCGGATGGGTCGAGCACACCGATCGCGTGACGCGCACGGCGGCGGAGATCCAGCGCCGCAGCATCGACATGGAGAGCGGCATGCGCGGCTTCCTGATCAGCGGGGACGAGAGCTTCCTTGCGCCCTATGAGCGGGCCGAAATCCGCATCATCGGCGACCTCAACGGCCTGCGGTCGCTGGTGGCGGACAACGGCCAACAGGTCGAGCGCCTCAACCGCATCATCAACCTGCAGAACACCTGGCTCACCTACTCCCGCGAACTGATCACGGCCAAGCGGAACTCGGGCGACTACCAGACGGCGGTGGTTCGCGGCCGCGGCAAGAGCTTGACGGACGACATGCGCAACGAGTTCGCGGACTTCATCGACACCGAACAGACGCTGCGTTTCCAGCGCAACAACGACGCCAACCGCACCAGCATGCTGGTCATCGGGCTGTTCCTGGCATTCACCTTCACGCTGACCGGATTGCTGGCATTCTTCGGCCGGCGTCAGCTGGTGCGGCTGTCCGGCAGCTACGACGCCGTGCTTCGGGAACAGGAGGCGCATGCCGAGGTGCTGCAACGACAAGCCTGGCTGCGAAGCGCCCAGACCGAACTGGTGGGCGATCTCGTCGGCGAACTCAACGGCCAGGACATGGGCCGCAAGATCCTCGAGTTCTTCGCGCGCCACATCGGCAGCGTGGTCGGCGCGGTCTATACGCGAGAGCGCGACGGCTCGCTGCGCCGCACCGCCAGTTACGGCTTTTCCCCCGAGGCAGAGGCTCGCCCGCAGGTCCTGG
>CAIQMJ010000061.1 GCA_903872875.1 uncultured Variovorax sp. | reverse complement strand
GGTAGGCCTTCACCAGCTGTGCCGCCCAGGGCTTGTCCTTGTCGACGCGGCGTACCGCGATGATGTTGGCGTAGGGGCCCTTCGGCGACTCCTTGATCACGCCGTCCTTGGCCAGCGTGAGGCCAGCCTTCTCTGCGTAGTCGTTGTTGATGGACGCAATGGTCAGGTCGTCCAGCGAGCGCGGCAGCTGCGCTGCGTCGAGTGCGACCAGCTTGAGCTTCTTCGGATTCGACACCACGTCCAGCGGCGTGGCCGTGTTGTTCCTGACCGCTTCCGGCTTGAGCGTGATGAGCTTCGCCTCCTGCAGCAGCAGGAGCGCGCGGTTGCCGTTCGATGGGTCGTTCTGGATGCCGACGGAAGCGCCGTCGGGCAACTGGTCGATCGACTTGATCTTGCGCGAGTAGAAGCCCAGCGGCGCCGTGATGGTCAGGCCGACCGGCACGATGTCGAAGCCGCGCGACTTGTTCTGGTTGTCGAGGAAGGGCTGGTGCTGGAACGCATTGGCATCGAGGTCGCCGGCGGCCAGCGCCGCATTGGGCAACTGGTAGTCGTTGAAGACGACCACTTCGACGTCGAGTCCGTCGCGTGCCGCAACCTGCTTGACGACTTGCCAGATCTGCTCGCCGCGGCCGACGGACACGCCGACCTTGAGCGTCTTCTTGTCCTGGGCATGAAGGGCACCGGTGGTCGCGAGGAGGGCAGCGGCGAGCACGGCGCTGAGTGCGGCGCGGCGGCGGAAGGTATGGAGCATGGTCATGAGGGACGTCGATGAAGAAGAGGGCGACTGTGCCCGCGGTCGATGTATCGGAGAAAGAAGAAAAACGTGGAACGTTATTCAGCGCGCATCGCCGGCCTTGCGCTCGCCCGAGGCGACCTCAGGACGCACAGGCGTTCTCTGCCGTGTCACGTGCCTCGCGCAGCATCCGCCGGCCTTGCAGGCGCAGCTTGACGCAGCGCTTGCCGTCGCCATCGGCAGTGCGCTCCACCAGCCCGATCTTCTCCAGCGGCAGCAGCCGCTGAAGCAAGCGCGAGGCCGGCGTGTGCAAGCTGTGCGCGAGCTTCGTCGCGGGCGCTGCGCCGCCAGCGGCTTCAAGTACCGTCAGAAGCACGAAGTCGGTCCATGACAGGCCATGACGCATGCCGAGTTCTTCGTCGAGCACGAACACCATCGCGACGTGTTCCAGGTGCCGGTCCATGCAGGCCTGCAAGGCTTTTGCGCTCATGACGACAGCCCTTGCAGTTCGCGGTGAACTTGCTCCAGCGCTTTCAGTTCGCTCGCGTAGTCGAAGTCCGCATCCTCGCGCTCCTTCACGAGTTCCAGTACGTCGAACGTGAGTCCGTCCGCGCCGCTTCGATGCCACTCGGCCTGCAGCACCCGGTCTGCGTGCTTGCCCATGCGCAGTTCAAAGCGCGCGCGATTCAGCGCAGCGTGCACGTTTCGGCTTGCGCCGAGTACCAGGTGACCGCTCGCGCGATCGCGGATGGCGTAGACGCCCATCGGCGGGAAGGCGTCACGCGCCTGGCGCGCGGCCGCTCGCCGCGCCGAGCGCGAAGCTTGTCGAGTGGAAAAGTCCATCTTTTTTCTCCTTGTGACCGTAACGGCGGTGGAATGCCAGCGATCTCGGCCATGCGGGGGCGCCGGCACCATGGCCACCTGGTTGCGCCGCGAGCCTCCCGCAGCAGGCGCCAAGGCGGCGCCCTCAAGGGAAGTGGTGTGGAGTCAGCGGCATGGCAAGCTGCATGTATTTAATATTATCCGGGTGAAATATTAATGTCAATAATACCCGGGTAAATTAAATTCGAGAGACATGCCTTCTGTTCTGCACTGGAGGCGTCAGACCTTTACCGCCAGCCACAGATCGTTAGACATCGCCTGCTTGAGCTTATGAGGAGGAAGTATTTGCTGCAGGCATGATGAATGCTTGATGATCATCAATATGGATGATCGAGACGATGGAACTCCGGCAGCTTGAAGCCTTCGCTGCCGTCATGTCGACCGGCAGCGTGACGGGTGCGGCCCGGCTTCTGGCGCGTTCGCAGCCGGCGGTGTCGCGCCTTGTGCAGGAACTCGAAGGCGAGATCGGCTACGCGCTGTTCACCCGCCACGGGCCGCGCGTCACGCCGACGGAGCAGGGCTTCCTGCTCTACGAGGACGTGGCGCGTGCGCTGGGCAGCCTCCAGCAGATCCACCTGCGCGCGGCCGAGATCGCGCGCGGCCATTCCCAGCCGCTGCTGCTGGCCGCCACCTCGGCGCTGGCGGTCGGGCTGCTGCCGCAGGCGCTGCAGCGCGTGCAGGCCGCGGCGGGCGCCGTGCCCATCCAACTGCGCAGCGCGTCGCCCGAACAGGTGGTGCATGCGGTGCTCAGCGGCGCGGTGCAACTTGGTGCGAGCAGCCTGCCGCTGGAGCATCGCGGCCTCGAAGTGCACTGGATCGGGCAGATGCCCTGCGTCGCGGTGCTGCCGCAGGACGACCCGCTCGCCGCGCATGCGGTGGTGCCGCTGGAGGCGCTGGCGCACCGCCGCCTCATCACGATGAGCAACCCGTTCCGTTTGCGCCGCCGGCTCGACGAGACGCTGGCGCGCGCCGGCCACCGGCCGACACGCAGCGACGCGCTGATCGAGACCAACTCCTCCGTCAACGCGCAGGCGCTGGCGCGGGCCGGGCTCGGCGTGGCCGTGCTGGAGCCGCTGACCGCCTATGGCGCGCCCCTCGAAGGGCTGGCCGTGCGGCCGCTGGACACCGACATCCCCTTCGTCTTCGGCGTGGTCACGCCACAGGCACGGCCGGTGACGCCGCCGGTGAAGGCACTGATCGATGCGCTGCTCGAGGTGGCGGGCGCACTGCCGCACTTCGTTCGGCACGACCCGTCCGCTCATTCGGCGCTGCTGCAGACCGTGTACGGCGACGACGCGCCGCCCGGCGACGCCTCTTCCGAAAGCCCCCTGCGATGAATGCCTCTCCCAACCCTTCGACCGCCCCCGCCCCCAGCCCCGCCGGACTCCCCGCGCTCGAAGACCGCCTGCGCCAGGACCTGGCCTGGCTCGGCCTGCCCGCCAAGCGCTGGGTGCCGGTGCGCGAAGGCCAGGGCGACGCGCTGCTGGACGTCGCCATCGTCGGCGGCGGCATGGCCGGCCTGGCGTTGCTCGCGACGCTGACGCACCTCGGCCTGCGCGCCCGCATCTACGACCGTTCGCCGGCCGGCTTCGAAGGCCCCTGGGCCACCACGGCGCGCATGGAAACGCTGCGTTCGCCCAAGGAACTCACCGGCCCCGCGCTGGGTTTGCCGGCGCTGACCTTCCGCGCCTGGTTCGAGGCGCAGTTCGGCCTGCCGGCGTGGGACGCACTCGACAAGATCCCGCGCCTGCAATGGGCGGACTACCTGCGCTGGTACCGCCGCGTGCTGGCACTCGACGTGCGCAACGAACAGCAGGTGGCTGCGGTGCTGCCGCGTGCCGACGGCGTGGTGCAGCTCGATCTGATCGATCACACGGCTGGCGGCAGGCGCTACGCCGTGCAGGCGCGCCACGTCGTGCTCGCGACCGGGCGCGACGGTCTCGGCGGCGCCTGGGTGCCCGACTGGGCGCATGCCCTGCCGTGCGACCGCTGGGCCCATTCGTCCGATCGCTGGGACGCCACACGGCTCGAAGGCCGGCGCGTGGCCGTGATCGGCGGTGGCGCCTCGGCCATGGACGCCGCCGCCACGGCGCTCGAAGCGGGCGCCGCCCGCGCCGACCTGCTGATCCGCCGGCCCGACCTGCCGCGCGTCAACAAGGGCAAGGGCGCGGGCAACCCCGGCATGGTCCACGGCTTCTGGCAACTGCCGGACGCCTGGAAATGGCGCCTGCGCAACTACCTCAACCGGCAGCAGGTGCCGCCGCCGCACGGCAGCACGCTGCGCGTGTCGCGCCATGCGAATGCGCATTTCCATCTGGGGACGCCAGTCGTCGGGGCCACGCAGCGTGCCGACGGCGTGCTGCGGCTCGACACCGGCAAGGGTCCGCTGGCGGCCGACTTCGTCATCTTCAGCACGGGCTTTCGTACCGACTGGTCGCAGCGCCCCGAGTTCGCCGCCTTCGCCGGTCAGGTGCGTGTCTGGCGCGACCGCTTCGCGGCGCCCGAGGGCATGGCGGACGACGAGCTCGCCGAGTCGCCCGACCTCGGCCCGTTGTTCGAGTTCCAGCCGAAGACGCCCGGCGCCTGCCCGGGGCTGGAGCGCATCCATTGCTTCAACTACGCCGCCTCGCTGTCGCACGGCGCGGCGGCCGGTGACATCCCGCAGATCACCGACGGCGCGCAGCGCCTGGCGCGAGGGCTGGCGGGCAAGCTGCTCGCCGAAGACGCCGAGCTGCACTTCGCGGCGATGCAGCGCTACGCGGAGCCCGAACTCGATGGCGACGAATGGACGCCGGCCGAATTCCCGCCCTATGTGGATGCCGAGGCCGAGGCCAAGGCCGAAGCCGGCGACCGCGAGGTCTCGCCGTGACCGGCTGGCTGCTGCGCCGGCTGCTGCAGGCGCTGCTCGTGGTGGTCGCGATGACGTTGATCGTCTTCGTCGGCCTGCATGCCATCGGCAACCCGATCGACATCCTGATCGGCGAGGACATGAACCAGCAGGAACGGCTCGCCGCCATCACGCGGCTCGGGCTCGACCAGCCGTTGTGGCGCCAGTACCTGGCCTTCGTCGACGGCGCGCTGCACGGCAGCCTGGGCCGCAGCTTCGTCTACCAGGAAGACGCGGTGCGGTTGATCCTCCAGCGCCTGCCGGCCACCATGGAGCTGGCCTTCGCCGCGCTGCTGATGGCGATCTTGGTGGGTGTGCCGATGGGCCTGTTCGCGGGCATGAAGCCGGAGCATCCGGTGTCGCGAATGCTGATGGCGACCAGCATCGTCGGCTTCTCGCTGCCGGCCTTCTGGGTCGCGCTGATGCTGATCATGGTGTTCAGCGTGCAGCTCGGCTGGCTGCCGGCCAGCGGGCGCGGCGCCACGCGCGAGTTCCTGGGCGTGCAGTGGTCCTGGCTCACGCTCGACGGGCTGCAGCACCTGCTGCTTCCGGCCTTCAACCTCGCGCTGTTCAAGATCTCGCTGGTGCTGCGGCTCACGAGGGCCGGCGTGCGCGAGGTGCTGCCGCAGGACTACGTGAAGTTCGCGCGCGCCAAGGGCCTGTCGCCCGCGCGCGTGGTGCTGATGCACGTGATGCGCAACACCATGATCCCGCTGGTCACGGTACTGGGGCTGGAGCTCGGCGCGACCATCGCCTATGCGGTCGTCACCGAGACGATCTTCGCCTGGCCGGGCGCCGGCAAGCTGATCCTCGACAGCATCAACTCGCTCGACCGGCCGGTGGTGGTGGCCTACCTGATGGTGGTGGTCGTGATCTTCGTGACGCTGAACCTCATCGTCGACCTGCTCTACAAGCTGCTCGATCCGCGCGTGCGGCTGGAAGGCGCGAGATGAGCGCGGTGAAAAGCTATAGGAACTACGACGAGCGCTCCATCTGGTGGCGCGTGGCGGCCGACTTCCTGCAGTCGCGCATCGCCATCGGCGGGCTGGTGGTGCTCGGCCTCGTGGTGCTGGCCGCGCTGCTTGCGCCGTGGATCACGCCGCAGAACCCGTACGACCTGCTGCAGCTCGACGTGCTCGACGCGCGCCTGCCACCGGGCTCGCGCAGCGGCGAGGGCGGCTACACCTACTGGCTCGGCACCGACGGGCAAGGTCGCGACCTGTACTCGGCCATCGTTTACGGGCTGCGCATCAGCCTGACGGTGGGCGTCGGCTCGGCGCTGATCGCCGCGGTCGTCGGCACGCTGGTCGGCCTGGTGGCCGCCTATGCGGGCGGCAAGGTCGATGCGCTGCTGATGCGACTGGTCGACCTGCTGCTGTCCTTCCCGACCATCCTGATGGCGCTGATGATCCTGGCCTACGTCGGCAAGGGCGTCGGCAACGTGATGCTCACGCTGGTGCTGCTCGAGTGGGCCTATTACGCGCGAACCGCGCGCGGCCAGGCGCTGGTCGAGGCACGGCGCGAGTACGTCGAGGCGGCGCAGGGGCAGGGCATTCCGCGCTGGCGCATCGTCACCGGCCACATCCTGCCGAACTGCCTGCCGCCGCTGCTGGTCATCGGCGCGCTGCAGATCGCGCGTGCCATCACGCTGGAGGCGACGCTGTCGTTCCTGGGCCTGGGCGTGCCGATCACCGAGCCCTCGCTCGGGCTGCTGATCTCCAACGGCTACCAGTACCTGCTGTCCAACGAATACTGGATCAGCTTCTTCCCCGGCGTCGCGTTGCTGGCCGCCATCGTGGCGATCAACCTGGTCGGCGACCAGTTGCGCGACGTGCTCAACCCGAGGTTGCAGAAATGAGCGCCGTTCCCGTGCAAGACCTCGATGTCCCGACGCTCGAGGTCCGCAACCTGCAGACGCGCTTCCACACCCGCGCCGGCGTGCTGCCGGTGGTCGACGGCGTGTCCTTCACGCTGGGCCGCGGCAAGGTGCTGGGGCTGGTGGGCGAGTCGGGCTCGGGCAAGTCGGTCACCGGCTTCTCGATCATGGGCCTGGTCGATCCGCCCGGCAAGGTCGAGGGCGGGCAGGTGCTGTTCCAGGGCCGCGAGCTCACGCAGCTGCCGGCGACCGAACGGCGCGAGCTGCAGGGAAACCGGATCGCGATGATCTTCCAGGACCCGATGGCCACGCTCAACCCGGTGCTGCGGGTCGACACGCAGATGATCGAGGCGGTGAAGGCGCACAAGCGGGTCTCGACCGACGAGGCGCGCCGCCATGCGCGCGATACGCTGGCGCTGATGGGCATCCCGAGCCCGGAGGAGCGGCTGCGCGCCTACCCGCACCAGCTCTCTGGCGGTATGCGCCAGCGCGTGGCGATCGCCATCGCGATGCTGCACGGGCCCGACCTGATCATCGCGGACGAGCCGACCACGGCGCTCGACGTGACGATCCAGGCGCAGATCCTCTCGGAAGTGCAGAAGCTGGTGCGCGAGACCGGCACATCGCTGATCTGGATCAGCCACGACCTGTCGGTCGTGGCGAGCCTGGCCGACGAGATAGCCGTGATGTACGCCGGGCGCATCGTCGAGCACGGTACGGTGGCCGACGTGCTCGACCATCCGCAGCATCCGTACACGCGCGGGCTGATCGACAGCCTGCCGAGCGCCAATGCGCGCGGCGCCCGGCTGCGGCAGATCCAGGGCATGACGCCGAGCCTGCTGGACATGCCGGCCGGCTGTGCTTTCGCGCCGCGTTGCCCGCACGCGGACGCAGCCTGCGAACAGCGGCCCGGGCTCTCGCGGCCGCGGCCCGATGCGCCGTGGCACGAGGTGCGCTGCTTCCATCCGCAGCGCGGCAGGCCAGCGCCCGCGGTGCCGGTCGCATCGCCCGCAGCAGCGCGGGCGGCCGCCAGCGAACAAGCCGTTCCGCTGATCGAGTTGCGCCAGGTCGCGCAGCGCTTCGGCGCGACGCCGCCGCCCGGCGTGGTCGGCCGCGCATTGCGCAGCGTCGGTCTGAGCAAGCCGCCGGTCGTCACGCACGCGGTCGACGGCGTCGACCTGTCCGTGCGGCCCGGCGAGGTGGTCGGCCTGGTCGGCGAGTCGGGCTGCGGCAAGTCGACGCTGGGCCGCATCGCCGCCGGCCTGCTGGCGCCGACCGAGGGCGAGGTGATCGTCGGCGGCAAGCCGGTGGCGAGCCTGTCGCCGGCCGAGCAGCTCGCCGCGCGGCTGCGCATCCAGATGGTGTTCCAGGACCCGTACGCGAGCCTGAACCCGCGCCTGCGCGTCTCGCGCATCGTGGGCGAGGCCGCGCTGCTGCACGGGCTGACCGACGCGGCCGGGCTGGACGACTACGTGTGCGCCCAGCTGCAGCGCGCCGGGCTCGACCCCGCGCTGCGGCACCGCTATCCGCACCAGTTCAGCGGTGGCCAGCGCCAGCGCATCGGCATCGCGCGGGCACTGGCGGTGCAGCCGTCGATGCTGGTCAGCGACGAGGCGGTGGCGGCGCTCGACGTGTCGATCCAGGCGCAGATCCTGAACCTGTTCATGGACCTGCGCGACCAGCT
>CAIQMJ010000060.1 GCA_903872875.1 uncultured Variovorax sp. | reverse complement strand
CGCACCGCGCACGCTGCGCGCCGACGCGCTGGGTGTCGAGGCAGCCGAGTTGATGGAGGAGCATCGCATCACCAGCCTGCTGGTGGTTGATGCCGATGGCGTACTGATCGGCGCCATCACCATCAACGACCTGATGCGTGCGAAGGTCATCTGATGCCGATGACCTTTGCACCCGAAACGCTGCTCGCTGCCCAGGATGCGCGCGTCGCGTTCTTCGACGTCGACGGCGTACTGACGGATGGCGGCGTGTACTTCAGCGAGCATGGCGAAACGCTCAAGCGCTTCAGCATCCTCGATGGCTATGGACTCAAGCTGTTGCGCACAGCCGGGATCGTGCCGGCCGTGATCACCGGACGCGACTCCAAGCCGCTGCGTGTACGCCTCGAGGCGCTTGGCATCGAACACGTGCGCTATGGCACGGAGAACAAGCTGCCAGCGGCCGAGGCGATGCTTGCATCACTCGGACTGAACTGGAGCCAGGCAGCCGCCATTGGCGATGACTGGCCCGATCTGCCGATCTTGCTGCGGGTTGGCTTCGCGGCGGCACCGGCCAATGCGCACATCGAAGTGCGGGCCGTGGCTCGCCACGTGACGACCGCGCGCGGCGGCGAAGGTGCTGCGCGCGAGTTCTGCGATCTGCTGCTCACTGCAGGCGGTCACTACCGTCGCCTGCTGGACACGGCGCGAGGCATGGCTTCATGAGGCGGCCCGCCGGCGCGTTGCTGCGCAGGGGTTTGGACCGTGTCACGATCTATCTGCCGATCATTCTGACCTTCGCATTGGCACTCGGCACCTATTGGTTGGTCCGCAACGCGCCCAGACTGCTCGAAGCCTCCGCGCCGACAGCGCCAGTGCATGAGCCGGATTTCTTCATGCGGGGCTTCGTCGTCAAGAATTTTCTGCCTTCGGGCGTATTGCGCAGCGAACTGTTCGGCAAGGAAGGTCGCCATTTTCCGGACACCGATACCCTGGAGGTCGACGAGGTCAGGTTGCGTGCCGTCTCGGACGAAGGGTTGATCACGCACGCGACGGCGGATCGTGGTCTGTCGAACGGCGACGGCAGCGAATTGCAGCTGTTCGGCAATGCGGTCATCGTGCGTGACGCTGCGACCTCGCCCAGTGGCCGTCCCGTCCCGCGACTCGAATTTCGCGGCGAGTTCCTGCACGTCTTTGTCGATACCGAGCGTGTGACCTCTCACTTGCCGGTGACATTGACGCGTGGCGCGGATCAATTCACCGCGGACAAGCTCGACTATGACAATCTCACTGGCGTGGCGAATCTGCAGGGGCGCGTGCGCGGCTTGCTGATGCCTTCGCCAGCAGCCGCTGCGAAACCGCCGCGCGCCAAACGCTGACAGGGAGATCCTGACGATGCGGCCTCTGGTTTTCATCACGGGTGCTTCCAGCGGGATTGGCCAGGCCCTTGCCCAGCGATTCCATGAAGCGGATTACAGCCTGGCTTTGGTGGCTCGTCGCACCGCCGACATGGAGGCATGGGCGGCGGAGCGCGGGATTGATCCTGCCCATTGCCGGATCTACGGCGCCGATGTGGCGCAAATCGACAGCATCGTGGCCGCCGGCAAGGCATGCATCACGCAGCAAGGCTTGCCGGACGTCGTGGTGGCGAATGCCGGTATCAGCATCGGCATCGATACCGCCGAGCGCGCGGATCTCGACGTCCTCGCACAGACGCTCGCGGTCAACAATGTTGGCCTGGCGGCCACCTTTCATCCCTTCGTCGATGCGATGGCGGCGCGCGGGAGCGGGCGGCTCGTCGGCATCGGCAGCGTTGCCGCTATCCGTGGCTTGCCGGGTCACGGCGCCTACTGCGCCAGCAAGGCCGGCGTGGTCGCCTATTGCGAGAGCCTGCGTGGCGAATTGCGAGGCCATGGCATTCAGGTCGTGACAATCTGTCCCGGCTACATCGATACACCGCTGACGCGCGGCAACCGCTACGGCATGCCTTTTCTGATGAAGGCCGAGGACTTTGCAGACAAGGCGTTCGATGCCATCCAATCCGGCACCAGCTATCGCGTGATTCCGTGGCAGATGGGCATTGTCGCGAAATTGATGCGCATGCTGCCCAATGCCTTGTTCGACAAGGCCGTCTCGGGGCGTGGCCGCAAGAAGCGAAGAGGCGAATGACAAAAGGCTCCCTCAGGAGCCTCTCATCGTGTCTTCAAGACCGAGTCGGGTGATCAGTAGCCGCTGTTGCCGCCACCACCGTAGCCACCGCCACCGCCACTGCGACCACCCCCGCCGCCGCGTGGACCCGCACCGTATGGGCTGCGGAAACCGCCATCGCCCCCGCCGCCACCGCTGCGACCACCGCCGCCGCCGTAACCGCCGCCGCCACCACCACCGTAGCCCCCTCCACCACCGCTGCGACCACCGCCACCGCCGCCGTAACCGCCGCCACTACCACCACCGCCGTAGCCGCCACCACCACCACCGAAGCCACCGCCACTGCGCGGCGGGCGAGCTTCCATCGGACGAGCTTCGTTCACAACAACGCTGCGGCCGCCAAGCGGCTGGCCATTCATGCCATTGATGGCGGCTTGCGCCTCGGCATCACTGCCCATCTCGACGAAGCCGAAGCCCTTCGAGCGGCCGGTGTCGCGTTCCATCATGACTTTTGCACTGGTCACCAGACCGAACTGGCCGAAGGCCTGTTCGAGGTCGCCATCGCGCACGGAATACGGCAGATTGCCGACGTACAGTTTGTTGCCCATCAAGGGACTCCTAATAAACACACCAAGAAAAGCGATGGAGTCCCGAGAGCACCACCCAAACCGCTGAGCGCGCGAAACTGGCCGATCACCGAACTTGCCTCCCCCCATGGAAAAATTTGAATGGAGGCTCGTGCATTATGGGTGAAATATT
>CAIQMJ010000059.1 GCA_903872875.1 uncultured Variovorax sp. | reverse complement strand
CGCTGGTCGGGCTTGTCCGAGCGCCAATGGCCGGCTGATCTTGTCTACGTGCTGGACCGGTATTTCGCGATCGTCGGTGAAGCCGTGCGCAAAAGCGGCGGCCTGCCCAATCAGTTCATTGGCGATAGCGTGATGGCCATCTTCGGTCTCGATGTCGATCTGCCCACTGCCTGCCGGCAGGCCCTGCGATCCGCCGCGGCCATCGATGAGCACATGGAAACCTGGCGCGCCGGCTTCGAATCACAGTTCGGCCAGGTGCTCGACTTCGGCATGGGCTTGCACGCAGGCCGAGCCGTCGTAGGCGATGTCGGGTATCGGGAGACCACCAGTTTTACCGCGGTGGGGGAGGTGGTGAACACCGCGAGCCGCTTGCAGGACCACTCGAAGCGCGCGGGCGCGCGGTTGGTGGTGTCGGCCTTTGCCGCAGAACAGGCAGGTTGCCTTGGCGCGCTCGGGCCCGTCGAGATGCTCACAGTACGCGGCCGGTCCGAGCCGCTGGCCGTGCTGCATATCGCTCGACCGAAAGCGCTCATCGTCGCGCCTGAACCTTGAGGCGGATGCTGCTCACTTCCCAACCTCTGTTGCGCAAGCGCTGGATCAACATCGGGGTGAGTTGGCGCAGTTTGGCTGCGGCCGCACTGCCGGTGACCAGAAGGCACCAGACGTCGCCTTCTGCCGGGCCTGCCTGAACGGCCGGACGCATGTCGACCGGTATCAGCTCTTCCACGGCACGAAGGCGCTCGCCTGCATCGCGCGCACGCGCCAGCAGGCCTGCGAGGGTGGGTGAACCGTCGGCGGCCTGTTGTAGCGTGAAGGGGGTGAAACGTCGATTCATCGAGAACAGGGGAAATGGTCCAAGTGGCTAAAATCAGCGGTTTGCCGGCGCCTGCGCCGTCAGGGCCGCTTGCTTTTCTGGCTTGCTTTTCCGGGTAGTGTGCCCACTTGCTTACACCATATCTTAGGGATTTCGGTCTCCGCCGCCTGCGTGCAGCAGGGTGTGCGTCGATCCTCCACTCATGGCAACCAACTTCCTGACTCAAATTTTCGGCAGTCGCAACGACCGGCTTCTCAAGCAGTATCGCAAGACCGTCGAACGCATCAATGCGCTCGAACCGAGCTTCGAGAAACTCGGCGACGATGCACTGCGCGCCAAGACGCAGGAGTTCAAGGACCGCGTGGCCAAGGGCGAGTCGCTCGACGACATCCTTCCTGAAGCTTTCGCCACGGTGCGCGAAGGCTCGAAGCGCATCATGAAGATGCGTCACTTCGACGTCCAGTTGCTCGGCGGCATGGCGCTGCACAACGGCAAGATCTCCGAGATGCGCACCGGCGAAGGCAAGACGCTCACCGCCACGCTGCCGGTCTACCTGAACGCACTGTCCGGCAACGGCGTGCACGTGGTCACGGTGAACGACTATCTGGCCAGCCGCGACGCGAAGTGGATGGGCCGTCTCTACAACTTCCTCGGCTTGAGCGTCGGCATCAACCTGCCGCAGATGCCGAAGGAAGAGAAGCAGGAAGCCTATGGCAGCGACATCACGTACGGGACGAACAACGAGTACGGCTTCGACTACCTGCGCGACAACATGGTGTACGAGGTGCGCGACCGGGTGCAGCGCGGCCTGAACTACGCCATCGTGGACGAGGTGGACTCGATCCTGATCGACGAGGCGCGCACGCCGCTGATCATCAGCGGGCAAGCCGAGGACCACACCGACACCTATCTGGCAATCAACAAGGTGGTGCCCCACCTGGTCAAGCAGGAGGGCGAGGCCGATCCGATCTCCGGCCAGGGCATCATCACGCCGGGCGATTTCACGGTCGACGAGAAGACCCATCAGGTGTTCCTGACCGAGGACGGCCATGAGAAGGCCGAGCAGCTGCTGTCCGAGTTCAAGCTGCTGCCCGAAGGCGCGTCGCTGTACGACCCGGCCAACATCACGCTGATGCACCACCTCAATGCCGCGCTTCGCGCCCGGCATCTCTACCACCGCGACCAGCACTATGTGGTGCAGCAGGG
>CAIQMJ010000058.1 GCA_903872875.1 uncultured Variovorax sp. | reverse complement strand
CGTCCTGCGCCAGCGTCACTTTCGAGCCGGGTGCGCGTTCAGCCTGGCACACCCATCCGCTGGGGCAGACATTGATCGTCACGGCGGGTTGCGGCTGGACTCAGTGCGAAGGCGAGCCGATCGTCGAGATTCGCGCCGGCGACGTCATCTGGTGCCCGCCCGGTCACAAGCATTGGCACGGCGCGACCGCAACGACCGCCATGACGCACATCTCGGTGGCAGAGGCGCTCGATGGCCGGAACGTCGACTGGCTGGAGCACGTCACCGACGCCGAGTACCTTGCGGGGTTGATGTGAAGACGCGCCTTCACCACTTCGCCGTGTGCATTGCGATCACGCAAGCCCTTACCGCGAGCGCCCAGCCGATCTGGTCCGCGGATGCCAACGGGTGACCATGACGCACCTTTCGCTCGCAGGAACGGTCAACGGCAAGAACGTGAACTGGATGGGGAAGGTCAGCGATGAGCAATACACAGCACGTTAGTCGTTCTTCGCAGGTCGGTGCCAGCCTTGCGCTGGGCTTTGCCGCCCTGTTCAGCCAAGCAGACGCAACAGCACAGAGTGCACCCGCCATGACCCAGACCCCAACGTCGGAATCCCTCTCCTTTCGCCAGCAAGCCATCGTTCCAATCGCCGCATTCGGCGCCTTGGGCGACATGGCACGCCTCCATGCCGCGTTGAACGAAGGCCTCGACGCCGGGCTGACCGTGAACGACACGAAGGAAGTCCTGGTCCAGCTCTATGCGTACGCAGGATTTCCGCGCAGTCTGAATGCACTTGGCGAGTTGATGAAGGTGGTCGAGGCTCGCAAGCAACGCGGCCTGAAGGATGCGCAGGGGCAGGCTCCGAGTCGCGCCATCCCCAAGGGCGATGCGTTACTGGCTGCCGGCACCGCCAATCAGACCAGGCTCGTAGGCAGCCCGGTGAAGGGCGCGCTCTTCGAGTTCGCGCCGGCGATCGACGAGTACCTCAAGACGCATCTGTTCGGCGACATCTTCGAGCGCGACAACCTCGATTGGCAAAGCCGTGAACTCGCGACCGTAGGGATGCTGTCCGCGCTGCAGGGCGCCGACTCGCAGGTGCAATCGCACATGGGCATCAGCATGAACGTGGGCATCACGGCCAGTCAGTTGAACCAGTTGACGCAAGTGCTGGCCGACAAGGTCGATGCGGAAGCGGCAAGAAGAGCGCGAGAGGCCCTCGCGCGTGAAATCACGGCGCGAGCCAAGCGCTAGCTTGGAGCCCGTAGGTTTTTGTCGCACCGATGACCGCCGGTCGTACCCGGCGTTCTGACCGAACGCTCGCCCGGACGTTCTTCGACGCAATGTTTGCCGTCACACGGTGCGCGCTGCCCGTTCGCGGTGCACGTCGCCTGGCGGATCGACACCTGCGGCGTCGGCGCGGCGGGCACATGTCTTGCTTGCGATTTGTTCATCCTGTTGAACTCTGTTCTTTATATTGAACAACCCTGCACCATGACACTGCCCAACCTGCCTCACCTGTCAAGCGGCACCGCTGCCCTGTCCCGCCGTTCGGTTCTTGCCGGCGGTGCCGCCATCACGCTCGGCCTCGCGCTGCCGGCCCGCGCCGCAGGCACGATGACCTCCACGGTCTTCGGCGGCGTCTGGGAAAAGAACTACCGCGCAGCGATCGTCGACAGCTTCGAGAAGAAGCTGGGCGTGAAGGTCGCGCTCAAGCTCGGTACCGCGAGCGAGTGGCTGACCAGCGCGATGGTCAACCGCGGCAAGCCCGAGATCGACATGCTGCTGCTGCCTTACCCGGACAGCATCAAGGCGGTGCGCGCCGGCATCGGCCAGAAGCTGTCGGTCGACAGGATCCCGAACATCAAGGACGTGCATCCGATGTGGTTCGACCAGTTCCGCCAGGAAGCGGTCGGCCTGGACTATGTCGCCTACGGCATCGCCTACCGCACCGACCTCGTGAAGAAGGCGCCCGAGTCCTGGAGCGACCTCTGGGATCCGGCACTCAAGAGCAAGGTCACGCTGCCGGACATCGGTGTCTGGGGCAGCTGGGAGATGCTGGTGGCGGCGGCGCGCACGCGCGGCGGCAGCGAGTCGAACCTCGACCCCGGCTTCAAGGCGCTGCGCGACCTCAAGCCCAACGTGCGCCGCTTCTTCACCGGCTCGACCGACGCGATGCAGATGCTCGACACCGGCGAAGTGTCGGTCGTCGCGATGACCACCAACATCCCGGCCTACGCACTGATCGACAGCGGCAAACCGGTGAAGTTCGTGTTCCCGAAGGACGGCGCGATGGTCGGCATGGTGTCCTATCACGTCACGAAGAACGCAGCCAACGCCGACCTGTGCATGCAGTTCATCAACCACGCGCTGAGCAAGGAAGCACAGGAAGCCTTCTGCAACGCCGTGATCGCCGGGCCGACCAACAGGAACGCCAAGCTGAGCGGCCGCGCCGCCGAGCGCGTGCCGTCGCTCGACCAGCTGAAGCTGTTCGACTGGCAGAAGGTGATCCCGCAGATGTCGGAACTCACGGACCGCTGGAATCAGGAAATCGCAGGCTGATCCGATGTCGAGTACCTCTTTCGACGGGGCAGCCGCCCCCGCTTCGGCGTTGCCCGACCCCGCGCAGTCCGCGCTGGTGATCGTCGACGCCACGCCCGAGGCCTTGCCCGCCGGCACGCCAACCGCAGAGACCCTGCGGCGGCTGCTGAGCGCCGCACGCCGCGCGCAGACATTGATCCTCTTCCTGCAACCGGAACGCGATGCCGGCGCGGCGCGGCTCGACGACGGCCTGGCGCCGCAGCCCGGCCCGAGCGAGTTCGTGATCCGCACGCTGGGCGGCAGCCCGTTCGGCACCAGCACCTTCGGCCTGGTGCTGCGTGCCAACGGCATCGCCGAGCTGGTGCTCGCCGGCAGCGACGAATCGCTCGGTATCTCCTGCACGGTGCGCGACGCCGCGGTGCGCGGCTACCGTGCGCGCCGCGCCAATGGGCCCGACGCAGCGGCCGCGATCACCGCCGGCTGGCTGGCCGCGCGGCCGGGCCCGCGCAACTGGCATGCCGAGGCCAAGCAGGCCGCGCTGCTGCGCACGCTCGACGAGCGCCTGGCGCCGCAGCACACGGCACTGGTGCTGATCGACGTGCAGAACGACTTCGTGAGCCCGGCCGGCGCGACCGGCCGGCGCGAGGCGATGCCGATGGTCGACCGCGCGACCGCGCGCATTCCCGCGCTGCTGCAGCAGGCGCGCGACACCGGTTGCCTGGTGGTCCACGTGCGCGCCGAGTACGGCCAGCACGTGCGCCACGTCGGCTCGCCGTACCGCTTCCCGAGCACGCGCACGCGTGAAGGCGCGGTCTGGAGCGCGTCCGCCGCGGAACTCGACGGCAACCACGAGTTCCCGCCCGGCGAAGTCGAGGTCTGCCTGCGCGGCTCGTGGGGCGGCCAGGTGATCGATGCTGTCGCGCCGTTGCCGGGCGAACCGGTCATCACCAAGCACCGCTTCAGCGCGTTCATCGACACGCCGCTCGAGGCGCTGCTGCGCGCGCGCGGCATCCGCACGCTGGTGTTCGCGGGCGTCACGACCAACTGCTGCATCGAGTCGTCGGCGCGCGACGCGTCGATGCTCGACTTCTACCTGGTGGTCGCCGAGGACTGCGTCGGCACCAAGAACTCGGTGCGGCACCTGCATGAAGCCTCGCTCGAACAGCTGCGCACCTACTTCGCGCTGGTCGAACCGTCGGAACGCATCATCGACGCGTGGCAGGCCCACGTGCCGGCGGTGCTTGCAGTGCCATGAGCGCCCGACTCGACATGCTGCCCGCCGCACCGCACACGCGCACGCCGTTGTCGCCGGAGCCTGCGCCACGCACGCCCCGCGTCCCCGTCGCGCTGTGGCTGCTGCTGCCGGCCTGCGCACTGCTGGTGCTCGGCATGCTGATACCGGTCGGCCAGGTGCTCTGGATGAGCCTGAACCCGCCCGAGGCCGGCGTGATGGCGCCGGGCATGGACCTCACGCTGCAGAACTACCGGCGCTACTTCAGCAGCGACTTCTACCTGGGCGTGCTGTTCAAGACGCTGTGGCTGTCGGCCCTGACGACGCTGATCACGGCCGCGCTCGGCATGCTGCTCGCGCTGTCGGTCTGGCGCGCGGCGCCGCGCTGGCGTGGGGTGATGGTGATCGCGATCCTCGCGCCGCTCCTGGTGAGCATCGTGGCGCGCACCTACGGCTGGATCGTGGTGCTGGGCGACAAGGGCGTGCTCAACACGTTGCTGGTCGGCGTCGGCCTGCTCGACGAGCCGGTGAAGATCATGTACACGCCGGCCGCGGTGCTGATCGGCCTGGTGCACGTGTTCCTGCCTTTCATGGTGCTGTCGCTTCTGGGCTCGCTCGACCGCATCGACCCGGCGCTCGGCGAGGCCGCCGGGTCGCTCGGCGCGAGCCGCTGGGCGACCTTCCGCCACGTGCTGCTGCCGCTCGCAGTGCCCGGCCTGGCGAGCGGATCGATCATCGTCTTCAGCCTCGCGATGTCGTCGTACGTGACGCCCGCGCTGATGGGCGGCAGCCGCTCCGGCGTGCTCACGACCTTCATCTACCAGCAGTTCTCGGTCACGATGAACTGGCATTTCGGCGCCACGCTGGTGGCGATCCTGCTGGGCGCCACGCTGCTGGTGCTGTGCGCCATCCTGTCGTGGGCCGGCTGGCACACGCGCCACTGGAACGCATCCAAATGAACGCCCCGAACGCTCTGTTCCATCGACTCGGGCAGGCCACCACGGCCTTCCTCTACGTCTTCCTGCTCGCACCGCTGGTGTTCGTGGTCGTCGTGTCGCTCAATGGCGGCCCGGTGCCCAGCTTCCCGCCGCGCGACCTGTCGCTCAGGTGGTACGCGGTCGCGCTGCAGTCCGAGAACTTCATGGGCGGCCTGGCGACCAGCGCCTGGCTGGCACTGGCAGCCGCGCTGATTGCCGTGCCGATCGGCGTGGCCGCGGCCTTCGGCCTGTCGCGCGGCCACTGGCGCGGCAAGGCAACGCTCGAGGCTTTCTTCCTGTCGCCGCTGATCGTGCCGGGCATCGTGATCGGCATCGCTGTGCTGGTCGCACTCGCGGGCATGGACTTCGCTACCGCGCCGGTGCG
>CAIQMJ010000057.1 GCA_903872875.1 uncultured Variovorax sp. | reverse complement strand
TGGACGGCATGGGCTTCGCCTTCGTGCCCTTCGATCTCATGCAGCCGCACATCGCCGCGGGCAGGCTGATCCCGGTACTGGAGGATTGGTGGCCGACCTTTCCGGGCTATCACCTCTACTACGCCAATCGACGCCAGATCGCACCGGCGCTCGCCTTGGTGATCGAGGCGCTGAGGCATCGCAAGCCCTAGCGACCTGCTGCTACCGCGAGGCGCTGAACTTCTCCGTGTTGTCGATCGACTCGTGTTGCGGAAGCGCGCCCAGCGCAGGTGTCGACCGGTCGCAGTGCCTCAGCCAGCCGGCGCGCGCACGCAGGACGCACCCAGCACCAGGTCCATGCCGACATTCACCATGCGCGCACCGGCCGCTGCCTTGCCCTGCAACCTGTCGAGCATCAGGTGCGCCGCCGCTTCGGCCGCGCGATCGATGTCGAAGCGCAGCGTGGTCAGCGTCGGATGCATCAGCGCGAACGCGTCTTCGGTGCCGATGCCGATCACCGACAGGTCTTCCGGAATCCGTCGTCCGGTGGCTCGCACACTGCGCAACGCGCCCGAGAGCAGGCGCGTGCCAAGCGCGATCACCGCGGTGGGCGGTGACGGCAATGCAAGCATCTGGGCCATCGGCGTCTCGGCCGAATCCACCGCCGACGTGCGCATGCAGACCAGTGCGTCGTCGCTGGCAATGCCGCCGCGCGCCAGGCCGTCGCGGTAGCCGAGCAGCTTTTCGCGGCCGGGGCGGATCGCTACGCTGGGCCCGAACAGCGCGATGCGCCGATGCCCGAGCGACACCAGGTAGTCGACCGCCTGGCCGACGCCCTTGCGGTGGTCCTGGTAGACGACGTCGCCGTCGAAGTCGATCTGCCGGTCGATCACCACCATCGGCAGCTTGCAGCGCGCGAAAGGGTTGCGCTCGCGCGGTACGTCTTCGAGGCTGGGGAACGCGATGACACCTTCGAGCCGCCGGTTCTCGAACAGCGTGAGCAGTTCGGCCTCGCGGTTCGGCTGGTCGTAGGTGCTCGCGACCAGCAGTGAAAAGCCGGCTGCCTGCATGCGCACCTCCACCGCGGCAAAGAAGGCCGACAGGAAGGGGTTGGCCATGTTCGACACCATGAAGCCGACCGCCTTGCTGCGGCCGGAGCGCAGGTGCTTGGCGTTGAAATTGGGCTGGTAGCCGGTCGCGACGACGGCCCGCTCGACGCGCTGACGCACGTCTGCACTCACGTAGCCGCTGTTGTTCAGCACGCGCGAGACGCTGGCGATCGACACCTGCGCGGCCGCCGCGACGTCGCGGACCGAAACCGATTCACTCATTGTTTTCCCTTATGAAAACGTTCCACGCATTGCCCAGCACAATGGGCCGCTGGTAGCCTTGCATGCAGATATGGAAACGTTTACAGATATTAGCCGCTCTGAAGCCTCCGGCAGCAACCGTTTCGACGGCTGCACCATCCTCGTCATCGGCGGCGGACAGGCGTCCGGTGCCGATCCTTCGCTGGTCGGCAACGGCCGGGCCATCTGTCTGAGCTTGGCCGCGCGGGGCGCGCACGTGGTCTGCGTTGATCGCAGCGGGCCCGCGGCCGAGCAGACCGTCGCAGACATCGAAGCCCAGGGCGGGCGCGCATCGGCGTTGACCGTCGACATAGCGAATCCGCGCGACGTGCAGGCGCTGTTCGACGCGCTGCCCGCCATCTCGCCGACGTTCGACGGCCTGGTGCTCAATGCCGGCATCAGCGACCGCCGGCCGCTGGCCGACATCACGCCGGACAGCTGGGACGCGATCTTCGACGTCAACCTGCGCGGCCACATGCTGTGCGCGCAGGCGGCGCTGCCGCGCATGCAACCGGGTGGCGCGATCGTTTTCGTGTCCTCGCTCGCCGCGCTGCTGCCGGCCGGTCGCAACCCGGCCTACGAGGCGTCGAAGGCAGCGCTGTCGGCGCTGTGCCGCGCAGTCGCGCTGGACGGGCACGTGCGCGACATCCGCGCGAACGTGGTCCGAGCCGGCCTGATCGACACGCCCATGGGTCGCGCCGCGAGCGCCGCCCGCCCCGGCCGCGCGACGGGTGCGCTGCCGTTCGGCCGACAGGGCACGGCCTGGGACATCGCCAACGCGACCTGCTTCCTGCTGTCGGCGGAAGCGGCGTACGTCAATGCGATCGAGCTGCCGGTCGACGGGGGGCTGGCCCACGGCATCGCACGGCCGGCCGCAGGCTGAGGCCGGCGGTCTTTCCCGAGCCTTTCGTCGGGCGCCCCCTGCGGCGGCGTTCCGCATTCACTTCCAAGGAGACAGAGACATGTTGAACAAGAGAAATTTCGTCGTCGCGGCGCTGGCCTGCTGTACGTCGCTGGCCTGGGCGCAGGCGCCTTCCACCGCGCCCGCATGGCCGACCAAGGTGATCCGTCTCGTCGCGCCCTTCCCGCCGGGCGGCGCGGCCGACCTGTTCGCGCGCCTCGTCGGCGCGGAACTCGCGCAGGCGCTCGGCCAGCCGGTGATCGTCGACAACCGGCCCGGTGCCGGCGGCAACATCGGAGCGCGCGAAGTCGCGGGC
>CAIQMJ010000056.1 GCA_903872875.1 uncultured Variovorax sp. | reverse complement strand
GCCGCCATCGGGGTCACCATCATCGCGCGTGAGACAATCAAGGCCCTCCGCAAGAACGTGCTCGCCAAGTGCTACGGGGGTGACATCTCCCGCAAGAAGAAGCTGCTCGAGAAGCAGAAGGCGGGCAAGAAGCGAATGAAGCAGATCGGCTCGGTCGAGGTCCCGCAAGAGGCCTTCCTGGCGATCCTGCAAGTCGAAGACTGAATATGCCTCTCCTCACGTCCCTCATCCTCGCGGCCTTCACGGCCTACATCGGTGCCTGGTATTTTGGCGCGGTCGAAGGCAACTTCGCGCTCCTGCTGTTCCTGGCGACGGTGGTCACCGGCCTGTACTGGCTGGCCGAACGCTTCTATTTCCTGCCGAAGCGGCGCCGTGCGGCAGCGGCGCTGGAGTCCTCTCTCGCACAACGTCGCGAAGAGCTGTCGCGCCAGGGCATCACCCAGGTCGATACAGTCGATACCAAGGCGCGCGAACGTCTGCTGATGCAGCCATGGTGGCTCGACTGGACTGCCGGCCTGTTCCCGGTCATCCTGGTCGTGTTCCTGCTGCGCTCCTTCCTGTTCGAGCCGTTCAAGATCCCGTCGGGCTCGATGATGCCCACGCTGCTCACCGGCGACCTGATCCTGGTGAACAAGTTCACATATGGCCTTCGGCTGCCCGTCATCAACACCAAGATCACCAGCGGCACGCCGCCGGCGCGCGGTGATGTGATGGTGTTCCGCTATCCGCCGAAGCCCAGCCTCGACTACATCAAGCGCGTGGTCGGTGTGCCCGGCGATGAGATCGCGTACCTGAACAAAAAGCTCACGGTCAATGGGCAGCCCGTCAGCAAGGACGCGCTGCCCGACTTCTTCGACGAGGAGTCGATGCGCTATCTCAAGCAGTTCAGCGAAAACCTCGGCGGCAAGCAGCACAGATTGCTGAACGACGATGGCCGCCGAGCCGGCATTTCGGAGGTCGAGATCATGCCCTTCGCCAACCAGGACAACTGCCGCTACAGCGTCGAGGGCGTGGTGTGCAAGGTGCCTGAAGGGCAGTACTTCATGATGGGCGACAACCGCGACAACTCGCTCGACTCGCGCTATTGGGGCTTCGTGCCAGACAAGAACATCGTCGGCCGTGCATTCTTCGTCTGGATGAACTTCGGCGACCTGAAGCGCATCGGTGGCTTCCAGTAGGCGGCCGGCGTTCGGAAAAGCGCACATGAAGGCACATCGGTCGATTGGTCTGCGGACACAGCAAGGCGTTTCATTCCTTGGACTGCTGTTCGTGGTCGCCGTCCTGGCGTGCATTGGCGTGGTCGCCGCGCAGGTCATTCCTACATTGATCGAGTACCAGGCGATCGACAAGGCCGTCAACAAGGCAAAAGAAGGAAGCACCGTGCCCGAAGTGCGGGCGATCTTCGATCGGGCCCAGGCGGTCGACGACTTCACCGCAGTCAGCGGCAAGGACCTGGACGTGCGCAAGGTTGGCGACAAGGTCGTGGTGTCTTTTGCCTATGAGCGCGAGATTCATCTCGTCGGTCCGGCTTTCCTGTTGTTGAAATACAAGGGCGAGTCCCGCTGATCGTGGCTGAAAACGGTCTTGTTGCGCTGCAGGCGCGTCTCCAACATTCGTTTGCCGATGCGAAGCTGCTCCAGCTCGCGCTGACGCATCGGAGTTTTTCGGCCGACCACAACGAACGGCTCGAATTCCTTGGTGATTCGGTTCTGAACCTGGCGGTCGCCCATCTGCTGTATCGGCGGCTGGCCGATCTGCAGGAGGGCGATCTGTCGCGGGTG
>CAIQMJ010000055.1 GCA_903872875.1 uncultured Variovorax sp. | reverse complement strand
GGGCTTCGATGGCCTCAATAGGCCGCACTCAGCAGCTGAAAGTAGTCGCTTTCAGTGAGCGGCCGTGGGTTGGTCTTGTGCGCGTTGTCGTCCAGCGCTTCGCGTGCCACGGCTGCGAGATCGGCCTCGGCGACGCCGATGTCGCGCAGCCGTGGCGGGAGCCCGATGCGCCCGTTCAGCGCCGCGATGGCTGCGGCCGGGTCGGTGCCTTCGTCCCAGCCCGCCTGGCGCCGAATGGTGTCCCACTTGGCGCCCAGCCAGTCCCGGTTGCAGGCCAGCACGTGCGGCAGCAGGATGGCGTTCAGCGTGCCGTGGTGGAAGCCGCGCGCGCCGATCGGATGCGACAGCGCGTGCACGGCGCCCATGCCCTTCTGGAAGCTGATCGCTCCCTCGAGCGAGCCCATCATCATGTCGAAGCGTGCCTCGGCATCGCTGCCGTTGGCGACCGCGCGCTCCAGGCTGGCGAAGATGCGCTGCATGCCGTCGAGCGATATCGCGTCGGCGGGCGGGTTGATGGTGGGCGAGCAATAGGTCTCGATGCAGTGCGCCAGCGCGTCCATGCCGGTCGATGCGGTGATGGACGGCGGCAGCCCGAAGGTGAGTTCCGGGTCGCAGATGGCTGCGGTCACGAGATCGGGGCAACGCACGCCGGCCTTGACGCCGTTGTCGAACACGATCACGGCCGAGCGCCCGACCTCGCTTCCGGTGCCCGCGGTGGTGGGCAGCAGCACGACGGGCGGCGCGCTGTCGATCGGCAGCGGCTTCGCGTGGCGGTTGCAGTAGTTCCACAGGGGCGGCGCATGCGTCGCGAGCACCGCGATCGCCTTGGCCAGATCCAGCGCAGCGCCGCCGCCGATGCCGACGACGCCGTCGCAGCCCTCGTCCCGGTACAGCCTGGCGCCGGCCGCCGCCGCCGCTTCGGTCGGATTCACCGGCGTGTCGTCGAACACCGGCAGGGTTTCGGCGCCGGGCATGGCGTCGATGGCCTGGCGGAACACGCCGGCGCGGATCACGCCCTTGTCGGTGACGAACAAGGGCCGCCTGACGCCGCTCTGCGTCAGCAGCTTGGGCAACTCGCGCCGCAGTCCGTGCCCGAAATGCACGGTGGTCAGGAACTGGAGGACGCTCATGGTTCGAGATCCGCCCCGGCCGAGCGCTGCGTGACCGACTTCGTCACGAGGTAGGCGTCGAGCCCTTCCATGCCGCCCTCGGAGCCATAGCCGCTGTCCTTCACGCCGCCGAACGGGGAGGAAGGCGTCGACACCGTGAAGTGGTTGATGCACACCATGCCCGCTTCGAGCCCGTCGCTGGCCGCCGCCGCGCGGCTCAGCGACCGGGTCATTGCATAGGCCGCGAGCCCGTAGGGCAGCCGGTTCGCACGCTGCAGCGCCTCTTCGGTGGTCGAGAAGGAGGCGATGGGCACGATCGGGCCGAAAGGCTCGTCGTTCATGATGCGCGCGCTGTCCTGGACGTCGGCGAACACCGTGGGCGGGAAGAAATAGCCGGCGCCGGCGGGGCGCTCGCCGCCGCAGACGAGCCGGGCGCCCTCGGCGCGGGTGTCGCGGGCGAGTGCGGCCATCGCCTCGACCCGGCGTTCGTTGGCGAGCGGTCCCATCTGCGTGCCGGCCGCCAGGCCGCTTCCCACGCGCAGGGCACCGGCCGCTTCGGCAAAGGCATCGACGAACTTCGCATAGATGCCCTCCTGCACATAGAAGCGGGTCGGGCTGGTACAGACCTGACCGGCGTTGCGGAACTTGGCGGCCACGGCCTGCTTCGCGGCCTGGACCGGATCGACGTCATCGAACACGAGCACCGGCGCATGCCCGCCCAGTTCCATCGTGGCGCGCTTCACGCCCTGCGCGGCGAGGCCGAGCAGTTGCTTGCCCACCGCCGTGGACCCGGTGAAGGAGATCTTCCGGATCACGTCCGAGCCGATCAGGTGTTCCGAGACCTGGCGCGGCGCACCATAGACCAGGTTCAGTACGTGCGCCGGCAGCCCGGCGTCGATGAAGGCGCGCACGACTTCGGCGGCGGTCAGCGGCGTTTCTTCCGACGGCTTGAGGATCAGCGAGCAGCCCGCCGCGAGCGCGCCCGCGATCTTTCGTGCCGGCGTCAGCGCGGGGAAATTCCAGGGGCAGAACGCGGCCACCGGGCCGATGGGTTCGCGCCGCACGGCCTGCGACACGCCCGGCGTGCGCGGCACCAGCAGCCGGCCATAGGCCCGCGTGGCCTCCTCCGCCATCCACTCGATGTTGTCGGCCGAGGTCGCGATCTCGCCGGCCGCGTCGGCCAGCGGCTTGCCCTGCTCGAGCGTCATGAGCCGCGCGATCTCGTCCTTGCGCGAACGCAGGATCGCGACCGCCTCGCGCATCAGCGCAGCGCGTTCGTAGCCGGTCTTGCGGCGCCAGACCTCGAAACCGCAGGCGGCCGATGCGAGCGCCGCGTCGAGACCCGCGGCGTCGATCAGGTCGACCTCGCCGATGGCTTGTCCGGTGGCCGGTTCGAGGATCGGCTGACGGGTGATGCCGGCACTTTCGTACCACTGGCCGGCGACATGGGAGCGTGCGTGATGCATGGCGTCTTTCTGGGAAAGGGGGTGGCTAGCCGGCCGCGCGCAGGCGGACGAGCTGCTTGCCCACGTTGGCGCCGGCCAGCATGTCGATGAAGGCCTGGGGCGCGTTCTCGAGCCCTTCGGCGATGGTCTCGCGGTAGTGCAGGCGGCCGGCTGCATAGGCTTGCGCCAGCGCGCGCGTGGCTTCGGGCCAGAGGTTCCTGTGGTCGGACAGCACGAAGCCGCGCATCGTCACGCGCCGGTTGAAGATCTCGCGCAGGTTCTTCACGCCGTAGGGCTCCGTCGCGTTGTACTGGGACACCAGGCCGCACACCGGAATGCGCGAGAAGTTGTTCAGCAGCGGCAGCACCGTGTCGAGGATCGGGCCGCCGACATTGTCGAAGTACACGTCCACGCCCTTCGGCACGGCCTGCGCGAGTGCAGTGGCGAAGTCAGGCGACTTGTAGTCCACGCAGTCGTCGAAGCCATAGGCGTCGCGGACCAGCGCGCACTTGGCCGCGCCTCCCGCGATGCCGACCGTGCGGCAGCCCTGCAGCTTGGCGAGCTGTCCCACCACGCTGCCGACCGCACCCGAGGCGGCCGACACCAGCACCGTTTCGCCCGCCTTCGGGCGTCCGAATTCCATCAGGCCTACCCAGGCCGTGATGCCGGTCGACCCGAGCGCGCCCAGGTAGGCCGTGGCGGGGGCGGCCGCCAGGTCGACCTTCTGCAGATCCGCAGGTGCGGCCAGGCTGTAGTCCTGCCAGCCCAGCCGGCCCACCACCCAGTCGCCCGGCGCGAAGCCGTCCGCGCGGCTCTGCACCACCTGGCCGATCGTGCGGCCTACGAAGATGTCGCCGATGGCCATCACCGGCGCATACGAGTCCTTCTCTTCCATCCGCATGCGGATGTACGGGTCGACCGACAGCACGTCGTTGCGCACCAGAACCTGGCCATCGGCCGGCGGCAACAGCGGCACGGTGGCGAGGCGGAAGCAGTCCAGCGTCGGCGTGCCGTGCGGGCGCTGCGCATAGACGATCTGGCGATGATGGGTCGGCAGGGATTCTGGGGAGGTCGTCATCAGGTGGTGGCGTGAAGGAAGGATGGCATTCAGCCGATGGTGATCTGCGCGTCGCGGATGAGTTTCTGCAGCAGCTCGCGCTGGTTGTTCATCCAGCTCGCGAACTGCTGCGAGCTGCTGGCCACCAGCACGAAGCCTTGCGGTGCCAACGCCGCAGCCAGCGCCGGGTCGTGCGCGGCCTGGGCCACGGCGGCCTCGAGCCGCCTGATCGGCGCCTCGGGCGTGCCCGCCGCGGCGAACAGGCCGAACCAGTCGTCCATGTCGTAGCCGGGGAAGCCGCGTTCGGCGATGGTCGGCACGTCCGGGTAGGCCTGCACGCGGGCCGCACTGGTGACCGCCAGCATCCGCGTCTTGCCGCTGGCCAGCGTGCCGCGGGCGGTCGAGGTGGTGATCAGCGCCGAATCGATCTGGCCGCCCATCACGTCGCGCGCGGCGTCCGCGCCGCCGCGGTAAGGCGTGTGCAGCAGCTTGATATCGGCACGCTGCTGCAGCAGCGCGACGGCCAGGTGCCCCATGGCGCCGGAGGGCGGCGTGCCGCAGGACACCGTGCCCGGCTTGCTGCGTGCGATGGCGATGAACTCGTCGAAGGTCTGCGCGGGGAAGTCGTGGCGCACGACCAGGGCCTGCGGCGCGCGGACCGCCATCGTCACCGGCACGAAGGCGGTGCGGTAGTCGATCTGCAGGTCCTTCACCAGCACCGGGTTGGTCAGCTGGTTGGCGGCATCCCAGATGAAGGTGTAGCCGTCCTTCGGCGAGCCGAGCACCGCATTGGCCGCGACCACGGCATTGCCGCCGGTGCGGTTGTCGATGGTCAGGGGCTGGCCCAGGATGTCGCTCACACGCTGGCCCACGGCACGCGCCGAGGTGTCGGCGGCGCCGCCGGCCGAGAAGGGCACGACGATCCGCACGGGCCGGGTCGGCCAGGCGCCGGGCTGGGCCAGCACCTCGCGTGCCATGAAAGGAGCCGCAGCACCGAGTGCCAGCAGCTGCCGGCGTTTCAACGAAAGACCGGTCGAGGTCGGGGGGAAGGGTGGGCGCATGCTGACTCCTGGGGTTTGTCTCTGATTTGATATTCTGTAAGATAGAACATCGTTCTGTAAATTATGCAACCGAGACAAAAGCGAAGGCAAGACCGACCAGGGTTTTCCCTCGGCTGGAAATCAGCCGACCCGACCGGCGAGCTGCTGCGCCGCGTGCAGCACTGCGGGAATATGGGCGTCGGTGTAGCGGCTGGCCGGCATGGTGAGCGTGACGGCGCCGGCCAGGGCGCCGCTCGCGCGGAACACCGGCGCGGAGATGCCGGCCACGCCGGGCAGCCGATCTCCGCTGGCGGCGTAGTAGCCCTGCGCACGGATCCGTTCGTTCAGGACGCGTTCGTCCGCATCCGTCTCGGCCGCGCCGGAGAAGGCAGCCAGCACGCGGCCACCCGACCCGCGGCCGGCCGGCAGCAGGTCGCCCGCGCGGATGTGGTCGCGGATCGGCTGCGGCGAGTCGACGCGGTACAGGCACAGCCGCGCATTGCCCTGCGGGACGTGGTAGGCCGCACTCTCGCCGGTGTCGCCGACCAGTGTCTGCAATACCGGCAGCACCACGTGTTCGAGCGAGAACGAAGCCGCGTAGATGCCGTGCAGCCGGGCCACTTCGGCGCCCAGGCCGTAGCGTCCGTCCTCCAGCTTCTGGATCAGCTGCCCGTGTTCGAGCGACGCCAGCAGTCGCAGCACCGTGCTCTTGTAGAGACGGGTGCGGTCGGCCAGCATGGCCAGGCTGAGCGCCTTGTCGCCCGGCTGGAAAGCGCCCAGCAGCGAGATCGCACGATCGACGGCGGCGGCGCCGCCAGGGGCGGCATCGGCATCGGCGATGGATTCGGTCTGGGCTTTGCGGGGCATCGCGTTCTCCTGAGGGGCGGTTGACAAATTCGGCCGAGCCAAGGATGATTCTATTGGAAAGAATATCGTTCTGTAAG
>CAIQMJ010000054.1 GCA_903872875.1 uncultured Variovorax sp. | reverse complement strand
GCCCCTGCAGCGCCCAGTAGATGCGGCCGGCCACCAGCGGCTCGTCATCGAGCCAGGCGACCGTGGCGGGGAGTTCGCGCACGGGCTCGAAGGCGCCGGGCGCGAGCAGCCAGTCGCCGCGCGACACGTCGAGTTCGCGATCGAGCACGATGCCGGCGCTGTGGCCGGCATGTACGGTGCCCGGCTGGCGGGTGTGGCTCAGCACCTGGGCGACCGTCGCGGTCTTGCCGCTCGGCAGTACCGTGATTTCCTGGCCCGGTGCCACATGGCCGCTGGCCACCCGACCCCAGAACACGCGGCGGCCTTGCGAGGTGTCGGACGACGAGGAGAACTTTTCCACCCATTGAACCGGGAAGGCGAAGGGCACGGCTTCGTCCTGCACGGTCACCGGCAGGGCTTCGAGCAGTTCGAGCAGGCTCGGGCCGGTGTAGCCGCACCAGTCGGCGTGGCGCGTGACCACGTTCCAGCCCTTGAGCGCCGACATCGGCACCACGGCCGCGGCCTTGACGCCGGCTGCTTCGGCAAAGTGCGCGAGGGCAGCCGAGATGCGCTGGAACGCGGTGGACGCATCGGCGATAGCGTCGAGCTTGTTCACCGCGAACACGATCGACTGCACGCGCAGCAGGCTGCACAGCAGCGTATGGCGGCGGGTCTGCGCGAGCAGCTCATGCGCGGCGAGTGCATCGCAGCCGTCAGCCTCGGCCGCCCAGCGCAGCTTGGTCGCGTCGACCAGCACCACGGCCGCGTCGGCGCTCGAAGCGGCCGTGACCATGTTGCGCGTGTACTGCTCATGGCCGGGCGCGTCGCCGATGATGAACTTGCGCGTGGCGGTCGAGAAGTACCGGTAGGCCACGTCGATCGTGATGCCCTGCTCGCGCTCGGCGGACAGGCCGTCCGTCAGCAGCGCCAGGTCGGTCTCGCCGCCGCGCTGCACGCCCGCGAGCTGGTCCTGCAGCACGGTCTTGCTGTCGACCAGCAGACGGCCGATCAGCGTGCTCTTGCCGTCGTCGACCGAGCCGCAGGTGATGAAGCGCAGGGCGGTACCGGTGTCGGTTGCGGCAGCAACAGGAGATGAAAAAGCGGTTGCATTCATAGGTTTCTTTCCAGGGACACCGCGGAACCGGCTTCGCCGGGCCGCCGGTGTCGCCCCCTCGAGGGGGGAGTCGAGCTACACGAAGTGAGCGAGGGACGGGGGTGGGTCAGAAATATCCGTCCTTTTTCCGTTTTTCCATCGAGGCTTCGGACGTCATGTCGTCCATCCGCGTGGCGCCGCGCTCGCTCACGTCGACCGTGAGCGTCTCGATCACCACATCACCGGCATCCGCCGCCAGGCTTTCCACCGGGCAGGTGGTCGTGATGTCGCCGACCGTGCGGAAGCGCACATCGCGCACCTGCACGGTTTCGCCGTCGCGCGGCGGCGTGAGTTCGGTCACCGGCACCAGCAGCCCGCGGCGCTCGACCACGTTGCGCCTGTGTGTGTAGTAGATCGACGGCAGCGCGACCTTCTCGCGCTCGATGTACTGCCAGACGTCCAGCTCGGTCCAGTTGGAGATCGGGAACACCCGGAAGTGCTCACCCGGTGCGAGGCGTGTGTTGAACAGCGTCCACAGTTCGGGCCGCTGGTCCTTCGGCTGCCATTGGCCGAAGGCGTCGCGGTGCGAGAAGATGCGCTCCTTGGCGCGGGCCTTTTCCTCGTCGCGGCGCGCGCCGCCGAT
>CAIQMJ010000053.1 GCA_903872875.1 uncultured Variovorax sp. | reverse complement strand
TCCAGGACACCTCGCTGGTCTACGTGATCAGCCTGAACGACTTCCTCGGCGCCGCCAGCAAGGTGGGGCAACGCGACGGGCGCGTGGTCGAGGTCTACATCCTGGTCGCCGTCGTCTATCTGGTGCTGTGCACGGCGGGCGCCTGGTGGGTCACCTGGCTGCAGCGGCGCAAGGCCGCAGCGGCGATCTGAATGAACGCAATGATCGAAATCAACGACGTCTCCAAGTGGTACGGACAGTTCGCAGTGCTCACGGATTGCAGCACCCATGTTCGCGAGGGTGAGGTGGTCGTGGTCTGCGGCCCCTCCGGCTCCGGCAAGTCCACGCTCATCAAGACGGTCAACGCACTGGAGCCCATTCAACGCGGCAGCATCACGGTCAATGGCATCCAGGTCTGCGATCCCAAGACCGACCTTCCGAAGCTGCGCTCCCGGGTCGGCATGGTGTTCCAGCACTTTGAGCTCTTTCCACACCTGAGCGTGATGGAGAACCTCGTACTGGCGCAAGTTCAGGTGCTCAAGCGCTCACGTGCAGAGGCGGTCGAGCGCGGGCTGCGCATGCTCGATCGTGTGGGCTTATCGATCCACAAGGACAAGTTCCCGGGCCAGCTCTCCGGCGGTCAACAGCAACGCGTCGCCATCGCGCGGGCGCTGTCGATGGACCCGATCGTCATGCTGTTCGACGAGCCGACCTCGGCGCTGGATCCGGAGATGGTGGGCGAGGTGCTCGACGTCATGGTGAAGCTCGCGCGCGAAGGCATGACGATGATGGTGGTGACCCACGAGATGGGGTTTGCCAGGCAGGTCAGCGATCGGGTGATCTTCATGGACCAGGGGCGCATCGTCGAGGACTGCTCTAGCGAAGAGTTCTTCGACCGGCCCGAGAGCCGGCCACCGCGCGCTCAGGACTTCCTCTCCAAGATCCTCGCGCATTGAGGGTCGAAGAACCGTCGCACCATTTCCAGACAAGTCCATCCACCTTCCAAGGAATCACATGAAATCCATCAAGACATTGATGCTCGCCAGCACCCTGGCGTTCTCGGGCCTGGCTCTTGCACATGGCGACGAGGACCACAGCGCGTCGAGCGGGCCCGTGCGCAAGGAACAAAAGAACTGGGGCATCGCGGGCGATGCGAGTGCGGCCAAGCGAACGCTGGAATTCAGGATGAGCGACAACATGCGCTTCACACCCGATCGCATCCAGGTCAAGCAGGGCGAGACCGTCCGACTGTCCATCCGCAATGAAGGTCAGGTCATGCACGAGTTTGTCCTGGGCACGAAAAAGGAGCTCGACGAACATGCCGCACTCATGATGAAGTTCCCGGGCATGGAGCATTCCGAGCCCTACATGGCGCATGTCGCTCCTGGCAAGACCGGCGAGATCGTCTGGACCTTCAACCGTGCGGGCGAATTTGATTTCGCCTGTCTCATCGCAGGGCACTACCAAGCTGGCATGGTCGGCAAGGTCAAAGTCGCAGCCGCCGCAGGATCTTGAGGGCGACGCGGGTGGACATGCCGTCGTGAGGGGCCGTCTACCGCGGATAGCTGGGTTTCAGGGTGGGATAGTTTTCAACGATCCACGCGGTGACCTTGGTTCTTCCTTGAACATTCGACGGCAGTTTTTCATGCACGATCCATTCGATGATGAGCCGCGTTGCCTTTGACAGGTCCGCCTTCTCCGGCCCGACAAACGAGTGAGGTACCGGCCGCTCAATCGGGAGTGCGTAGCGCTTTTCGTAGTCACGCAGGTAGTTCACCACATGCTCACGACCGGGATAGGTTGTACCTGCGCTCGGCATCGGCCAACCCGCGATCGAACTCAACGC
>CAIQMJ010000052.1 GCA_903872875.1 uncultured Variovorax sp. | reverse complement strand
TCGAAGATTTCCAGCTTGGCGATCTTCACCCGCACGCCCAGCACGCCGGGCAACTGCATCAGCCGGTGCGCCAGCTTGCCGATCAGGCTTTCGAGCAGGTTCACATGCACGGCGGTGCACTCGTCGATGATGATGCGGCGCACCTTGCGGTAGTCCAGCACATGCATGATGTCGTCGTCCGACGGCAGCAGCGGCTGCGTGCCGAGGTTCAGTTCCGCATCGACCTGGATCTTCTGCGGCGCGACCTTCTCCTGGTCGAGGATGCCGAGGTTCGCGTCGAAGCGCAGGCTGCTCAGCGTGAGGATTTGGGTGCCCTTGGTCAGCATGCGGCTCTCTCTACATCAGCGAAAAATCGCGTTCGAACTTCATCAGGTGCTGGCCGCCGTCGACCAGCAGCGTCGTGCCTGTCATGGAGCGGTTTTCCAGCGCAAATCGCACCGTGGCGGCGACGTCCGACGCTGTCGACGACCGGCCGAGCGGGCTGGCGGACGCATGCAGCGCGCTGAATTTCTCTTCGCTCAGCATGTGGCTGGTCAGGGTCAGCCCCGGCGCCACGCCGACCACGCGCAACTGCGGCGCCAGCGCCAGCGCCAGCATCGTGTTGGCGGCTTCCAGCGCCGCCTTCGACAGCGTGTAGCTCAGGAAATCGGGGTTCTGGTTCCAGAGCTTCTGGTCGAGCAGGTTGACCACCGCGCCGTGTGCCTCGGCGCCGCGCGACACCAGGTGCGCATGCAGCGCCTGCGCCAGCAGGATCGGCGCGGCGGTGTTGCTGCGCAGGTGCCGCTCGAGCAGTTCGAAGCCGAAGCTGGCCGCGTCGTCGTGCTCGAACAGCGAGGCGCTGTTGACCACCGCATCGAGCCGGCCGAACTGCGACACCACTTGGGGCACCAGCGCGCGCACGTGCGCCTCGTCCGCCAGGTCGGCGCTCACCATCGCGGTGGGCAGGCCGGAACGGTTCGCGCAGTCGGCGGCGGTCTGGCGTGCCTCGTCGACCGACTGGCGGTAGTGCACCGCGACCTGCCAGCCGCCCTCGGCCAGCGCGAGCGCGATCTCGCGGCCCAGCCGCTTGGCAGCGCCGGTGACGAGAACGGTGCGCACGGCGGGCGCAGCGGTGGAAGAGGGCATGGGAGGGACGGAGCGGAGACAATCGCCGCGTGACGACAAGACCCGAAATTTTAACGACCGCCCTCGACCGTCTGATCGGTCAGGCCATTCAGCGCGCCGGTGGATGGATCGGCTTCGACCGTTTCATGGCGCTGGCGCTTTACGCGCCGGGGCTCGGCTACTACGCCAATTCGAGCCGCAAGTTCGGCACGATGCCCGGTTCGGGCAGCGATTTCGTGACCGCGCCCGAGATGTCGCCGCTGTTCGGCCGCACGCTGGCCGTGCAGGTCGGCGAGGCGCTGGCGCAGACCGGCACGGACGAGGTCTGGGAGTTCGGCGCCGGTTCCGGTGCGCTGGCGCTGCAGCTGCTCGAAGCGCTCGGCGACCGTGTGACGCGCTACCGGATCGTCGACCTCTCGGGTACGCTGCGGGAGCGCCAGCAGACCTTGCTCGCCAGGTACGCGGGCAAGGTCGAATGGCTCGACGCGCTGCCCGACGAGATGTCCGGCGTGGTGGTTGGCAACGAGGTGCTCGACGCCATGCCGGTTCAGCTGATCGCGCGCGTCGGCGGCCGCTGGTACGAGCGCGGCGTGGTGCCGCGGCTCGACGGCGATGGCTGGGCCTGGGACGACCGCCCGACCGAACACCGGCC
>CAIQMJ010000051.1 GCA_903872875.1 uncultured Variovorax sp. | reverse complement strand
GCCATCGGCCACCCGATCGGCGCGTCCGGCTGCCGCATTCTGGTGACGCTGCTGCACGAGATGCAGCGGCGCGACGCCAAGAAGGGCATCGCATCGCTGTGCATCGGCGGTGGCATGGGCGTGGCGTTGACGATCGAGCGCTGAGCCCGACTGCGCTCGCGGGTTCGCGAGCGCCCCGCTCACCGGAAGCCGCGCGTCGTCGCGGCTTTTTTCATGGGCGCCGCGCACGCACATCGCCGCTTTTCTGCACCACGATGAACGACTGGCACCGAATGCGGGCAGGCATGAGCGCGGCTCATCCATTGATGTAAAACTTGAATTTCACATCCGCGACCTGTCGCACGACACTGCGCCCAGAACAAACCACGGGCCGCCTCATGCGTACACGCGACTTCCTTCGCTGCTTTCTTACCCTTGCCATGGCAACCGCCGCCGGCCTCGCATTCGCGCAGGCGCCTTACCCCGCCAGGCCGATCCAGGTGGTGGTCGGTTTTCCTGGCGGCGGCGGCCTCGATGTGGCTACACGCGTGGTGACCAACGGCATGGCCGAAGAAGGCGTTTCGCCGGTCGTGATCGTCAATCGGCCGGGCGCCTCGGCCACGATCGCCGCGGCGCAGGTGGCGCGAGCGGCGCCGGACGGCTATACGCTGCTGTTGTCCAGTTCGGCCAACATGGGCATTGCGCCGCACCTCTATCCCAAGCTGCCCTACGACCCGGTCGCCGACTTCGTCGCGGTGGCGCAGTTCGGCGTGGGGCAGAACGTCGTGTACGCCAGTCAGGCGAGCGGCATCCGCAGCTTCCGGGATCTGCAGGCCCGGCTTCGCGCCGAACCAGGCAAGTTCAACTACGCGTCGCCCGGCGCAGGCACCACTGCGCACCTGACCTTCGAGATGATCAAGGCGCGTGAAAAGCTGTTCGTTGTCCACGTGCCGTTTCGCGGTAGCCCCGCCGCCATCTCGGCGGTGATTGCCAACGAACTGGAGATCGGCGTGGATGCCATCGGCCCGACGCTGTCGTTCGTGAAGTCTGGCCGCATCGTTGCGCTCGCACAAACCGGCTCACGCCGATCCGCGTTGCTGCCCGATGTGCCGACGTTCGAGGAACTGGGCCTGCGCGGCATGCCTTCAGGCACTTACCTGGGCCTGTCTGCCCCGGCACAGACGCCCGAGCCGGTACTGGCCGCGCTGCGCACGTCCATCAAACGATTCCTTGCGAAGCCCGATGCCGTGGCACAGCTGGCGTTGGCCGGTTTCGAGCCCGCCTACGTCGAGGGTACGGCCTTCTCCGCAGCCATGCGCACGGACGCTGCGCAGTGGGGAACGGCCGTCAAGTATTCCGGCGCCACAGGCAACTGAGCCCGTTGCGCATGCCTCGCCCACATTCCTCCATTGCCGCCGCATCCATGCCGTTCCGCTTCGCCGTCATCGCCGACACGCACGTCAACCCTTCCGACACCGACCAGATTTCGCCGTACGAGTCGCACCGGCTGACCAACTCGCGCCTGGCGCACACGGTCGATGTGCTCAACGCCTTGCGCCCCGAATTGGTGATCCATGTGGGCGACATGGTTCACCCTGTACCCGAGGCGGTGTCCTACCCGGATGCGGTAGCGCGCTTTCGCAGCGCCATGCAGCGCCTGGACATGCCGCTGCACGTCGTGCCCGGCAACCATGACGTGGGCGACAAGCAGGCCGACTACGTGCCTGCGGGGAGCATCCGGCCCGAGTACGTCGCGCTCTACCGCGACCATTTCGGCCGCGACTTCTTCAGCTTCGACGCGGGCGGCTGCCACTTCGTGATCATCAACACCTCGCTGATCAACTCGGGTCTGACGGAGGAGGCGGCTCAGCGCGCCTGGCTGGAAGACGACTTGGCCAGCCACGCGGGGGTGCGGACATTCCTCTTCGTGCACTACCCACCCTTCATCGCGACGCCTGGCGAGCACGGTCACTACGACAACATCGACGAACCGGGCCGCAGCTGGCTGCTGGCGCTGGTTGCCCGCCATCGGCTGACGGCGATGTTCACCGGCCACGTGCACAACTTCTTCTTCAACCGGCATGGCGGCACGCCGATCTTCTCGATGCCTTCGACCGCATTCGTTCGCGGCGACTACTCGGAGATGTTCGCGGTCGGCCAGCCTGCGGCCCACGAGAACGGTCGCAACGACGTGGCCAAGCTTGCCGTCCTGCTGGTCGATGTACATGACGATGGCATCGTTCCTCAGTTCATCCGCACGCTGGACGGCGTGGCCGAGCCGCCCATGCAGCGCGTACAGCGTGACTGGCCTCGTCTCTCGCCTGCCGCCGGCCCGCTGCCCACGCTGGGCATTGACCTGCGCTACGGCTGGACTGAACTGCACAGCATTCCCTACAGCAGCATGCTGGACGAGTTCCGTCGCAAGCAGGCGCGCAACGACTATCCCGTGCTTGCGCTCTGGGAGATGGGTGTACGCAAGCTGCGCGTGCCATTGGACGACCTCGTCGACGACGATGCGCGCGCGCGCATGCAGGCGTTGGCAGCGCTGGGAGCGACGTTCACGGTCTTCATGTTCGGATGGCCGGACGCGCGTCAGCAGGCATTGATCGCAATGAACAGCGCGATGCTCGGCGCGCTCGAACTCGTCCTCAAGTGGCCGCTGGCGTCCGGCCTCACGCAGAAACTCGCAGAGCTGCGT
>CAIQMJ010000050.1 GCA_903872875.1 uncultured Variovorax sp. | reverse complement strand
GCCAGGCGGGACGGCTCGCGGTCCCGCTGCGCTGGAGCTCGCGCAAGGTTCGCGGCCTGGGGCGGTTGGCGCAGCGTTTGGCACAGCGGGTGTCGCACCATCGGGGCCTTGTCGGCACGGTGCGGCGCACGGCGGCGATATGGCGGCAGTCCGGTCTGCGGGGCCTCTGGCAGGCATTCGGCAACCTGCGCGCCGCCGACCGCAACGCGGGCGCGGGGTTGGACTACCGGGAATGGGTCGCCCGCTACGACACGCTCGATGCACCTGCGCGCGCGCTGCTTCGCGAGCGTGTGCAGGCGCTCCCGCGGCTGCCGCTGATATCGGTCGTCATGCCGACCTACAACGCCAATCCGGCGTGGCTGCACGCCGCGATCGAGTCGGTGCGATCCCAGCTGTATCCGCACTGGGAGCTGTGCATCGCGGACGACGCGTCGACCGACACGGGGACGCACGAGGTGCTGAGCGCCTATCGCGGCGACGCCCGGATCCGGGCCGTGCGGCGGCCCCGCAACGGGCACATCGCCGCGGCGTCGAACACCGCGCTGACGCTCGCCCATGGCGAATGGATCGCGCTGCTGGACCACGACGACCTGCTGAAGGAGGACGCGCTGTTCTGGATCGCCGACTGCATCAACCGACATCCGACGGCGCGGCTCGTCTACACCGACGAGGACAAGCTCGATGCGGCCGGCATGCGCTGCGACCCGTACTTCAAGCCCGACTGGAACCCGGACCTCATTCATTCGCAGAACATGTTCTGCCATCTCGGCGTCTACCGCACGTCACTGGTGCGCCAGGTCGGCGGCTTTCGCGTGGGGCTGGAAGGCGCGCAGGACTACGACCTCTTGCTGCGCTGCATCGAGCGCATCGAGCCGTCGCAGATCCAGCACGTACCCAGGGTGCTCTACCACTGGCGCGTGCATGCGCAGAGCACGGCCGGCGGTGTGGATGCCAAGCCCTATGCGCAGGTGGCCAGCGAGCGGGCGCTCAACGAGCACTTCGTGCGATGCGGCGTGCGGGCGACCGCCGAATGGTCCGGCAGCGGCTATCGGACGCGGTACGCGCTGCCCGACACGCCGCCGCGCGTCACGCTGATCATCCCGACGCGCAACGCATTGGCGCTGCTGCGCCAGTGCGTGGAGAGCATCCGGATGCACACGCGCTACCCGAACTACGGGATCCTGATCATCGACAACGGATCGGACGATCCAGCGGCTTGCCGCTATCTCGATGCATTGGCCGCGCAGCCCGATACCGAGGTACTCCGGATCGACGCCCCGTTCAACTACGCCGCGCTCAACAACGCCGCGGTGTCGCACTGCCGCGGCGAACTGGTGGCGTTGGTCAACAACGACATCGAGGTCATCTCGCCCGACTGGCTGTGCGAGATGGTGTCGATCGCGCTGCAGCCCGGCGTCGGCGCGGTCGGTGCGCGGCTCTGGTATCCGGACGACACGCTGCAGCATGGCGGCATCGTGCTGGGCATCGGCGGTGTCGCCGGCCACAGCCACAAGGGCCTGGCGCGGGGGCGATCGGGGTACTTCGGGCGTGCCGACCTGATCCAGTCCCTGTCCGCGGTCACGGCCGCCTGCCTGGTGGTGAGGCGCCAGACCTATCTTTCTGTCGGCGGCCTGGAAGAGGTGCATCTGAAAGTCGCCTTCAACGACGTCGACTTCTGCCTGCGGTTGCTGGAGGCCGGCTGGCGCAACGTATGGACGCCCTACGCGGAGCTCTACCACCACGAGTCGGCCACCCGCGGCACCGACGCCACGCCCGAAAAACAGCAGCGCTTCGCTTCCGAAGTGGCCTACATGAAGCGCCGCTGGGGCGTGGGGCTGCTGCGCGATCGCGCCTACAACCCGAACCTCACGCTGGCCCGGGAGGACTTCTCGCTGGCGAGCCCGCCATGCGGATCGGCCGCGCCGATGGCGCAGGCCGTGGCTCCCGACTAGCGCCTGCCGGATGCCTGGCGAGGGTTCGGTTCAGCGCAGGTGCCGAACCTCTTCCATGCCCCAGACCGGCGTCGGCAGGCCTTCCATCCGCGCCTTCAGCTGCAGCGCCAGGTAGAGCGAATAGTGCCTCGACTGGCTGAGGTTGCCGCCGTGGAACCACAAGGCCGCCTGCTGCGTGGGCTTCCACATGTTGCGCAGCTCGCCTTCCCACGGGCCCGGATCGCGCGCGGTGTCGGAGCCGACGCCCCAGCACTTGCCCACGCGGTCGGCCACCTCGGGCGACACGATGTCGGCCACCCAGGCATTCATCGAGCCGTAGCCGGTCGCATAGACCAGCAGGTCGGTCGCCAGCTTCTCGCCGCTGGTCAGTACCACGCCGTCGGGCTCGATCCTCGCGATGCCGACGCCGCTGCGCAGGCCGATCTGCCCGTCCGCCACCAGTTCCGATGCACCGACGTCGATGTAGTAGCCGGAGCCGCGGCGCAGGTACTTGGTGTGCAGGCCCGAACCGTCCTCGCCGAAGTCCAGCATGAAGCCGACCTTGCGCAGCCGTTCGTAGAAAGCCGCGTCGGCGTCGGCGATGCCCTGCCAGACCGGGATGTTCACCAGCGGCGCGATCTTCAGCGGCGTCGAGGCCTGGATCAGGTCGGCCCGGTCGGCGTCGATGCCGCGTTCGACCGCGTCCTCGGAGTACAGCTTGCCGATCACGCGCTCCATCAGCGTGTCGGACCTGGCGATCAGCGTGGACGAACGCTGCAGCATCGTCACTTCGGCGCCGTGCTCCCACAGGTCCGCGCAGATGTCGTGCGCCGAGTTGTTGGAGCCCAGCACCACGCAGCGCTTGCCGCGCCAGGCCTCGCCGCCGCGGTAGGCGCTCGAATGGCATTGCTCGCCCGCGAAGGTCTCGTGGCCTTCGATGACCGGTGTGCTCGGGTAGCCTGATACGCCGAGCGCGAACACCAGCTGCTTCGGCCGCAGCACGAGGGTCTTGCCCGCGCGGCGGACGGTCACCGTCCATTCGCCGGCCGCCTCGTCGTAGCGCGCGCCGTCGCACTCGGTGGACGACCAGTAGTTGATCTCCATGATGCGGGTGTAGGCCTCGAGCCAGTCGCCCAGCTTGTCCTTGGGCGTGAACACCGGCCAGTCCTCGGGGAAGGGCAGGTAGGGCAGGTGGTCGTACCAGACCGGGTCGTGCAGGCACAGCGACTTGTAG
>CAIQMJ010000049.1 GCA_903872875.1 uncultured Variovorax sp. | reverse complement strand
GTGAACGATGTCATGGCCGGCCAGGTGCCGATCATGTTCGACGCCATGGCCAGCACGCTGCCGCAGGTGAAGGCCGGCAAGCTGAAGGCGCTTGCCATCTCGAGCCTGAAGCGCAGCCCGCAGCTGCCCGGCACCGCCACCGTGGACGAACAGGGCTTGAAGGGCTTCGACATCAGTTCGTGGGTCGGCTTCCTCGCGCCGGCCGGTACGCCGCCAGCCACCGTGAGCGCGCTGCATGACGCCATCCGGCGCGCCGCCGCGAGCCCGGAGATCCAGGAGTCGATCCGCGCCACCGGCGGCGAACTGGCGATCACCACGCCCGCGGAGTTCGGCCGCTTCCTGCAGGGCGAGGTGCAGAAGTGGGGCCAGGCGGTGAACGACAGCGGCGTGCAGGTCGATTGAAGGAGCAACGCAACATGCAGGCAACCATTCCTCAGACCTCGCCCGCCCCCAGCGGGCCGACCGACCCCGACGGACCGACCGGCCGCCTGTGCCGCTGGCTCGCGGACTTCACGCTCGACCAGGCGCCCGAGTCCGCGCGCGAACGCGCCAAGGCGTTGACGCTCGACGGCATCGGCTGCGCGATCGTCGGTGCGCAGCTGCCGTGGTCGCGCACCGCCGCGCAGATCGTGCGCAAGTTCGAGGGACAGGGCGACCGCACGATCGTCGGCTGGGGCGCACGCACCAGCGCGCCCGGCGCGGCGCTGCTCAACGGCACCTTCATCCAGGGCTTCGAGCTCGACGACTACCACCCGCTGGGCCCGCTGCACAGCGCGTCGATCGTGCTGCCCGCGCTCTGGGCCGCGGCGGAGGGCGAGCTGCCCGTGAACGGGCGGCAGTTCCTCGAGGCCGCGATGGTCGGCTACGAGGTCGGCCCGCGCGTCGGCATGGCGCTGCACGGCGCGCAGATGCTGTCGCGTGGCTGGCATTCGGGCTCGGTGTTCGGCACGCATGCCGCGGCGGCGGCGGTCGGCAAGCTGCTCGGGCTCGACCCGGCGCGCTTCGAAGACGCGCTGGGACTGGCCGGCACCCAGTCGGCTGGCCTGATGGCGGCGCAGTACGAGGCCATGTGCAAGCGCATGCACCACGGCTTTTCGGCGCGCAACGGTTTGTATGCCGCGGTGCTGGCCGAAGGCGGCTACACCGGCATCAAGCGGGTGTTCGAGCGCGAATACGGCGGCTTCCTGTCGACCTTCGGCGAGGGCCACGACCCGGATGCCTCGCAGATCACCGACGGCCTCGGCACGCGCTGGGAGGTCGAGCGCATCGTCATCAAGCCCTATGCCGCGATGGGCGGCATCCATTCGCCACTGGATGCGTTGTTCGACATCGGAGCCCAGCGGTCGCTGAAGGCAAGCGAGATCGAGCGCATCGAATGCCACGTGTCGCATGCCGTGTACCACCACGGCTGGTGGATGCCCGAGCGGCCGCTCACGCCGATCGGTGCGCAGATGAACATCGGCTACGCGCTGGCGGTGGCGGTGCTCGATGGCGCGGCGATGGTCGCGCAGTTCTCGCCCGCCCGCATCGATGCCGACGACGTGTGGGCCCTGCTGCCGCGCATCGCGGTGTTGCATGAACCGGCCTTCGACGCCGGCGGCCCGCTCGGCCGTGGGCAGACGCGGGTCGCCGTGACCTTCACCGACGGCCAGCGCATCGAGGTGCGGCGCAACGCATCGCGCGCGATCGAGCATCCGCAGGACAGCGACGCGGTGGCCGCCAAGTTCCGCGCGCTCACCGACGGCCTGATCGACACACCCCGCCAGCAGGCGATCGAGCACGCCGTGCGGTCGATCGAATCGCTGGGCGACGTGCGCGAGTTGCTCGCATTGCTGGCGCCCGCCGTTCGGCCCGCCTTCGATTGAAGCCTGGCGCGCAGGGCGCGCCGCCGGCCGATGACGTCAGAACAAGGAGACAACCGCATGCACATTTCCTCACTCCTGCTGCAGCGCCGCGCGCTGATGTTGGGCGCGGCCGCGTGGGCCGTGCTGCCGACAGGCGCACGCGCCCAGGCCGACTGGCCCGAGCGGCCGATCCGTCTGGTGCTGCCGTTCTCGGCCGGTGGCCCCGGCGATACCAACGTGCGCGCGATGGCGCAGGCCATGAGCCGGCTGCTGGGCCAGCCCATCGTGGTCGACAACCGGCCCGGCGCGGGCGGCATCATCGGCTCGGACATGGTGGCCAAGAGCGCGCCCGACGGCTATACGCTGCTGTCGGCGGGCAACGGCGCCATCGCGAATCCGCTGCTGCGCGTGAAGATGCCCTACGCCGACAGCGACCTCGTGCCGGTCGTCGCGACCAGCACCGCGCCGTCGGTGATCGTCACGAGCGCCACGTCGGCCGTGAAGAGCCTCAAGGACCTGCAGGCCTACGGCAAGTCGAAAGGCGCGATCACCTTCGGCACCGCGGGCCCGGGCAGCACCGGGCACTTCGTTGCCGAGATGGTCCAGGAGGCGCTGGGCGTGCCGGTGACGGTGGTGCACTACAAGAGCGGCTCGCAGACCACCACGGCGCTGATCGGCGGCGAGGTCGACATTGCGTCGGAGGCGCCGATCGGCGTGGCCGGCTACGTGCGCGGCGGCAAGCTGCGTGCGCTGGCACTCACCGCGCGCGAACGCAGCGGCCCGCTGCAGGACGTCGAGACCACGGTCGAGCAGGGCTTCCCGGCGATCCAGATGCAGCACTGGGGCGGCATCTACGCACCGAAGGGCACGCCGCCCGCGATCCTCGACCGCATCGCTGGCGCGGCGCAGCGTGCCTATGCGAGCGATCCGGACCTCATCGCCGTGATGGAGCGCGGCGGTGCGCAGCCGATGCGTGGCGCGCGGCCCGATTTCGAGCGCTTCGTGCGCAGCGAGAAAGAGCGGCTGGCGAAGCTGGTGGCGGATTCGGGAATGAAGCTGGAATAGCCCGCGCGACAGCTTGCTCGCGCAGCGGCAGCAGACCTTCAGTCCGCGAGCCGCAGCGTCGACGCGAAGCTGCGCGCCTCGCCGCTGCAAGGGTCGACGAAGGCAAGCGACTTCGCCAGCAATTGCAGCGGCTGCGCATGGTCTTCGCGATCGGCCGGCAGCAGTTCGGGATAGATCGGGTCGTTGACGATCGGCATGCCCAGCGCGTTGCAGTGCACGCGCAACTGGTGCTTGCGGCCCGTGACCGGCGACAGGCTCAGCCGGGCGCGGTCATCGCCCAGGCGTTCGATCAGCTCGAAGAAGGTTTCCGAATTCGGCTCGCCGTCTGCCTCGGCGGTGCGCAGGAAGGACGTGTCCTGCACCAGCCGGCTGCGCCGCGCCGCCGGCAACTGCATGCCGGCGGGCCAGTGGACGATCGCCTCGTAGTTCTTGCGCACGCCGCGCTCCGCGAAGAGCTTCTGGTAGGCGGCGCGGTCGGCGGGCTGAACGCAGAACAGGACCAGCCCGGCGGTGCCGCGGTCGATGCGGTGGATCGGCGCCAGCGTGTCGATGCCGAGCCTGCGCCGCAGCCGGACCAGCAGGCTTTCCTGCAGGTACTTGCCGGTCGGCGTGACCGGCAGGAAGTGCGGCTTGTCGGCCACCACCAGATGCGCATCCTGGAACAGCAGGACCTCGTCGAAAGGGATGCGCGGCTCCTGCGCGATCGCGCGGTAGTAGTACAGGCGCTGGTGGCCCCGGTAGGGCGCATCCATGGCGATCGGCCTGGCTTGGTCGTCGACCACGTCGCCGGCCTGCATGCGTTCGCACCAGGTATCGCGCGCGATCCCAGGGAAGCGTTCACAGAGGAAGTCCAGCATTGTTGGCCACGGGCCGGCCGGCAATCCGACGACGCTCGGGCCGACACCGTTGCGCATGGGCAGGGGGCGGCCGCCGGGCGTTTCGTGATCGGCGGGAGGGGCGATGGGCAAGGGGATGT
>CAIQMJ010000048.1 GCA_903872875.1 uncultured Variovorax sp. | reverse complement strand
CGTGGCCGACCTCAAGGGCAAGCGCATCGGCGTTCGCAGCCAGGGCGACCCGGGCATCGTCGCCATGAAGACGATGCTGCTCGAGCTCGGCCTGGACGACACGGCCAACCAGTACATCGCGGTGGGCGACGGCGGTCCGGCCGGCCAGTCGCTGATGCAGGACCGGGTCGACGCGATCGTGACGTACGACACCTTCGCCGCGCGCATCGAGATGCTCGGCATCGCGCTGCGCTACGTCCCGTTGACGCCGAAGTTCGCCGAGGTCGGAACGGGCTGGCTCTGCGTGCAGAAGAAGACGCTGAAGGAAGACCGCAAGGCGCTGGTCGGACTGTTCCGCGGCATCGCCAAGTCGACGCTCTTCGCCAATGCCAACCTGGACCAGGCCATCAACATCCACTGGGCGCTCTACCCGGAAAGCAAGCCCAAGTCGAAGACCGAGGACGAGGCGCGCAAGGAGCTGCAGTTCATCCTCAAGGACCGCAAGCAGAACTGGATGCGGCGCGACAACGACATCGACCCGCGCATCGGCGCGTCGAGCCTCGCGGAATGGAAGGCCAACATCGACACCGCGGCGGAAACCAGCAAGAACCCGAAGCTGGCGTCGGAAATCGGCGACCCGAACGGCGTCTTCACCAACGAGCTGATCGACGAGGTGAACGACTTCGACAAGGCTGCGGTGATCCGGCAGGCGAAGGAGTTCAAGCTCTGATGGCCCACTGGAACATGGCCGCCCGCGCGGCCCAGATGAACCCTTCGGTCATCCGCGAGATCCTGAAGGTCACCGAGCGCCCCGGGGTGATCAGCCTGGCCGGCGGCCTGCCGTCGCCGGAGACGTTCCCGATCGCCGAATTCGCGCAGGCGTGCCAGCGCGTGCTCGGCGATGACGGCAAGGCCGCGCTGCAGTACGCATCGAGCGAGGGCCATGCGCCGCTGCGCGAAGCGGTGGCCGCCATGCTGCCCTGGGACGTCGACCCCGCGCACGTGCTCATCACGACGGGCTCGCAGCAGGGGCTCGACCTGGTCGCCAAGATCCTGATCGATGCCGGCAGCAAGGTGCTGGTCGAGACGCCGACTTATCTCGGCGCGCTGCAGGCCTTCACGCCGATGCAGCCGACGATCGTCGGCGTGCGCTGCGATGCGGGCGGCGTGATGGTCGACGATCTCGTCGCGCAGGCGCCGGGGGCGCGCTTCGCCTACCTGCTGCCCAACTTCCAGAATCCGACCGGGCGCACGATGGACGAGACGCGCCGCGTGGCCGTCTCCGAGGCGGCCGCACGCATCGGCTTGCCGATCGTCGAGGACAACCCCTACGGCGACCTCTGGTTCGACGAGCCGCCGCCATTGCCGTTGACGGCGCGCAATCCGGAAGGCTGCATCTACCTGGGCTCGTTCTCGAAGGTGCTCGCGCCCGGGTTGCGGCTGGGCTTCCTGGTCGCGCCGAAGGCGATCTACCCGAAGCTGCTGCAGGCCAAGCAGGCGGCCGACCTGCACACGCCCGGCTTCAACCAGCGGCTGGTGGCCGAGGTGCTGAAGGACGGCTTTCTGGCGCGCCATGTGCCGACGATCCGTGCGCTGTACAAGCGGCGGCGCGACGTCATGCTGGCCGCGCTCGACCGCGAGATGAGCGGACTCGACGTCGAGATCAACCGCCCCGCGGGTGGCATGTTCCTGTGGTTGCGGCTGCCCGCGGGCATCGACGCCGGGCGGCTGCTGCCGATGGCCGTGGCGCGTGGCGTCGCCTTCGTGCCGGGTGCACCTTTCTACGCGGGCCAGGGCGATCCGCGCACGCTGCGCCTGTCTTTCGTGACGGCCAGCGAGGACGAGATCCGGCAGGCCATCGGTGCCTTGGCCGTCGCAATTCGGCTGATGGCCGCCGAGTCCGGCGGGCAGGCGCGCCACGCATAGCGCGGCGCCAATGCCTTCGATGCCACGCCGGAGCGGGTCAGCGCTCGTGCACGCTGCGCTGCCCCAGGCCGCCGGTCACGGTGCGGGAACGCCGTTCACCGCGGCCTGCTTCACGGCGCTGGCCTGCAGGTTCCACTTGGCGACGATCGACGCATAGGTGCCATTGGCGATCAGCTTGCGGAATGCACCCAGCACGGCGTCGCGCAGTTGCGTGTCGGCCTTGGCGAAAGCGATGCCCTGCTGCGCGCCGCCGAACGGCGCGCCCACCGGCTTGTAGACGCCGGGTTCCAGCGTCATCGCGTAGGGCACGGTCTCGCTGCCCTGGGCGCCGCCCTCGAAGCGTTCCTGCTTCAGCTGGGCGCGTGCGGCGGCGTTGTCCGAGGTGCCTTCGACCGTGACCGGCGGCTTGCCGGCAGCCACGCAGTTGGCATCGCTCCAGGTCTTGATTTCGGCAGGAAAGGCGGTGCTGCGGCTCGTGCCCACGGTCTTGCCGCACAGGTCGAGAGGCTGGTTCACCGTGGCGCGCGATGCCAGCGTGTAGAACTGCACGCCCGAGTTCAGGTAGTCGACGAAGTCCAGCGTCTCGCGGCGGGCGGGGCGGTCGTTCAGGCCGCTGAGGATCATGTCGACGCGGCCGGTCTGCAGCGATGGGATCAGCTGCTCGAAGGCCGACTCCTGCCAGTCCAGCGTGACGCCGAGTTCCTTGGCCAGCGCATTGCCGAGGTCGACGTCGAAGCCGATCAGCTTGCTGGTCTCCGGGTCCTTGTATTCCATCGGCGGATAGATCGCATTGACGGCGATCTTGATGGTCTTGGCCTTGGCGATGCGCTCCGGCAGCGCCTGGCCCTGGGCAGGTGTCAGCAGGGCCAGCGGCGCGAGGGCGACGATGGCGCCGAGGGTGAAGGTGCGAAGGGATTTCATGGTGAAGGCTCTGTGGGTGGGGAGTTGGGAAAGGCGGGGGATGTGGGAGATGCGGGACGGCGGGTATGCGAGGGGGGCCGCAGGCTGCATCGCGTTCAGCGGATCAGTTCGTGCCGCGCGGCGTGGCCGGCCAGCAGCGGCAGCAGGGCACGCGCATCGGCGAGCCGATCGAGTCCAAGCACCTGTTCGGCCAGCGTCGCGACGCCTTCGTTCGACAACGCCACGCCGGCGAGGTCGGCAAATTTCCGTGCCAGGTGCGCGTCGCTCAGCGGATTGGCCGGCGCACCCAGCGCGATCGGCACCTGGTGCGACACGGTCTCGCCCGAGGTCGACGTGATGGTGACGGTCGGCTCTTCCAGCGCCGGCATCGCAGGGTCGGCATGCAGGCGCACGAGCGGCATGGCAGCCGCGAGCCGTGCGTCGCCGCGCGCCGGCGCCAGGTAGCGCGCCAGGCCGGCGTCGCCGAACACCCAGGCCAGTGCCACCGCGTACGGCATGCTCATCTGCGCGCTCGACAGCGTCGACAGGTCGCGGCCGCCGCACATGTTCATCACGAAGCTGCTCAGGCGCACGTCGATGTGCGCGACGCGCTGGGCCAGGCCGTCATGGCGTGCCATCAGCTGGCAGACCGCATCGATGGTGGCGTGGTTGCTGCGGCAGGACGCATGCGGCTTGATCGAACAGCGCAGCAGCTTCCACGTGCTGCCGAAATCGGCCAGCAATGCCTCGGGCTCGCGCGACTGCGGCGCGAAGGCGTTGAAGAAGCCGCCCCACACATCGTCGAATACCTGCGCCGGCCCGGTGATGCCGCGCGCGGCGAGCAGGGCCGCCGTGAGGCCACCCTCGGCGGCGCGACCGGCATGCAGCCGCTTGGTCTGCGACGCGTCGTGGATGAAGGCCCAGAGGCCGCCACTGGCGCTGGCTGCATGGCCGAACGCGGCCATCGTCTGCGGCGCATCGAGACCCAGCAGCCGGCTCGCCGCCGCGGCGGCCGCGAAGGTGCCGCAGGTGGCCGTCGAGTGCCAGCCCTGGCCGTTGTGCGGCGAGTAGCCACCGCAAGCCTCGAGCACGCGGCGCCCGACGTCGTAGCCGATCGCGACCGCCGCGATCAGGTCACGACCGCTGACGGGCACATGGCGACCAGGCACCGTCAGCGCAGCCATTGCCGCGGGCAGCACCACCGCGCCCGAATGGTCGCAGCCACCGGTGTCGTCCAGCTCCAGCGCGTGCGCTGCGACGCCGTTGGCAAAGGCCGCATCGCGGCTGCCGAGCCGCTCGGCCGTCCCCCAGACCGGCGCGCTGCCGTTGCTGCGTTCGGCACAGAGCATCTGCAGCACCTCGCGCGGTTCGGCCGCGGCGCTGCCGGCCAGCGCCGCGCCGAAGGTGTCGAGGATGTGGCGCTGCGTGCGCGCCACCAGCTCCTCAGGGAGGTCGTCGTAGCGGGTCTCGGCGCAGAAGCGGGCGAGACGGAGCGATGTGCTGTCGGTCATGCGGCGGGAGGCAGCGGGAAAGGCTGATGAAGCGGCGACAGGATGTCGACCGGATGGGCGGGCTCGTTGGCGCTGCGCTGGCTGCGCCACCAGGCACCCACCTCGCGGCCGGTCGCGACCCACACGTCCGGATGCGCGAGCACGCCGGCGAGGAACTCGCGCAGCATGTCGATGCGGCCGGCCGTACCGATGATCTCGGGATGCAGGCGCAACGGCATGCACAGGCCGAAGCGGCGGAAACCCGCGAAGTCCTGCCGCCAGTTGCCGAGCACCTCGCGATACGACGCGATGCGCGGCTGGCCGACCGGCACCGGCGGGAACAGGTTGAACGAGAAGTAGGGCTCGTCCTCCAGCTCGTAGTGCAGCGGCAGTTCCACCAGCGGCGCAGTCGACATGTCCGCGCCGATGGCGGCCGGGTGGAAGTAGGGCAGGTCGTCGCCGCGCCAGGACGAGGACCAGTCGATCCCGGCGTCGCGCAAATGCTGCGTGAAGCCCGGCGCCCAGTTGCCGAAGGGCGAGCGGAAGCCGGTCGGCCGTTCGCCGGTGATCTCTGCCAGCACGCCCTGCGCGGTCACCAGGCTCTCGCCTTGCTGCGCAAGCGTCAGCGTGTCGAAGTTCTCGCAGCCGAACGACGCGTTGCCGATCTCGTGGCCAGCGCGATGGATGCGCACGACCAGATCGGCATGCGCCCGTGCGACCGTGCCGGGCACGAACCAGCTGCTCTTCACGCCCAGTTCGTCGAACAGGCCGAGCAGGCGGTCGACGCCGCGCTTGGCACCGTACTGCCAGACCGACAGGCTCTTCTCGCGGCCGGCCATGCGCGGCTCCTGCACGAGGATCGCCGCGTCGTCGAAGAAGTCGACGGTGATGACGAAGGCCATGCGCTTGCCCGCAGGCCAGCGCGATGCGTTCAACGGGAGCGCGGTCATGCCTGAAGCTCCGGCACGGCGTGGCGCTGCCGCCACCATTGCGCCACCTCGCCGCAGCGCGCGAACCAGACGCCGTCCTGGGCCCGCATGTGCGTGAGCAGGCGTTCCAGCAGCAGGATGCGGCCCGGCTTGCCCGAGACCTTGGGATGGAACAGCGTCGTCATGCAGAGCCCGTCGCGGTGGGACCCGTCGAACTCGCGCCGCCAGTTGTCGAAGGTGGTGTCGTAGCTCGCAATGCGGTCGAGCCCGGCCGGATAGTCCGGGTTGCGCTGGTAGGCCAGCGAGGCATAGTCGTCGAGCTCCCATTTGCCGGGGATCTCGACCAGGCTGCGCCCGCTCGCGGCATGCGTGATGAAGTAGGGGCGGTCGTCGCCGCGCATCGAACTCGAGTAGGTCACGCCGGCATCGAGCAGCACTTCGATGGTGTCGGCGCCCCAGTCGCCCGAGGGCGTTCGGAAGCCGGCGGGCGTGAGCCCGAGATGCCGCCGGAACAGCGCGAGCGATTTCGCCATCACCTCCTGCTGGCGCTCGCGCGTGAGCTGCCAGAAGGCCTCGTGCTGGTAGCCATGGTGGCCGATCTCGTGACCGCGATCGACGATCGCGCGGATCTGTGCCGGCCAGGTCTCCAGCACCCATGTCGGCACGAAGAAGGTGGCCGGAATGCGGTGCTCGTCGAGCAGGTCCATCAGGTAGCCGACAGCACGCCACGGCCCGTAGGCGCCCAGCGTGAAGAACGAGGGGTTGCGCCAGATCGAACCATCGAGCATCGCGCCGCCGGTCGGTCCGTCGACGTCGAAGGCCAGCGCGACGGCCGACTGCACGCCCTCGGGCCAGCGCCCGCCCGAAGCGGCGCCTGCGTTCCCATGCAATGGCATGGTCAGTCTGCGCTGTCGAGGATGAGCTTGGGAACGGCGTAGTCCGACAGACCCCACTTGGCCGCGATCTTGGCGTAGGTGCCGTCGGCGATCAGCTTGGTCATGGCACCGGCCAGCTCGGCGCCCAGCGCATCGTCCTTGCGGTTGGTCGCCAGGCCCACGTACTGGAAGGCGAAGGTCTTGCCCACCGTCATGTAGGCGTTCGGCTCCTGGCCCATGATGTACGGCATGGTCTCGCCGCCCTGCACCGCGGCGTCGAGCCGGCCCTGGCGCAGCTGCGTGCGCGCATCGGCCGAGCCGTCGGTGCCGATCACCGCGATGGCGGGCTTGCCAGTCTTCACGCACTGCTCGTCGCTCCACTTGCCGATCTCGACCGGGAAGGACGTGCGGCGGCTGGCGCCCACCTTCTTGCCGCACAGCGCGGCCATGCTGGCGAACTCGGCAGCGCGGTCCTTCATCACGTAGAACTGCGGACCGGTCTTCAGGTAGTCGATGAACCGCACCGCCTCGCGCCGCGCCGGCAGGTCGGTCATGCCCGACAGGATGATGTCGACCCGGCCGGTGGCCAGCGAACTCATCATCTGGTCGAAGCTGGTTTCCTCCCATTTGATCGTGGTGCCGGCCTTCGCCGCGAGCGCTTCGCCCAGGTCGATGTCGAAACCGGTCAGCTTGCCGGTGGCCGGATCCTTGAACTCCATCGGCGGGTAGTTGGCAACGACCGCGGCGGTGATCGGGGCGCCCTTGGCGCGCGCCGTCTGCGCCTGGGCCACGGGCAGGACCACCGCGAGGGCGGCGGCGAGGAGGGTGAGACGGGTCACACCCGTGATCGAGCTGCTGGACATGGAGAGGCTCCGGTGGGTCAAAGAAAACGGTCAGCCGCGGACGGCAGAAATGAATTCGCGCGTGCGCGCCTGGCTGGGGTTCGACAGCACGGTGGCCGGGTCGCCGGTCTCGACGATCCGACCCTTGTCCATGAACAGGACCCGTGTGGCGACGTCGCGCGCAAAGCCGAGCTCGTGCGTGACGACCACCATGGTCATGCCGGACGAGGCGAGGTCGCGCATCACGGCGAGCACCTCGCCGACCAGCTCCGGGTCGAGCGCCGAGGTCGGTTCGTCGAACAGCATCAGCTGGGGCCGCATGGCGAGCGCGCGGGCGATGGCGACGCGCTGCTGCTGGCCGCCCGACAGCTCGATCGGGAAGGCATCGCTCTTGTGCGCCAGGCCGACACGCTCCAGCAGCGCATGCGCTTCCTGCACGACCTCGTCGCGCGCGCGGCGCTGCACCCGCAGCGGGCCTTCGGTCACGTTCTCGAGCACCGTCATGTGCGGGAACAGGTTGAAGCGCTGGAACACCATGCCGGTCTTCAGGCGCTGGCGCGCGATGTCGTTCTCCGACAGCGCATGCAGCTTGTTGCCCGCGCGGCGGTAGCCGACCAGTTCGCCGTCGACCCACAGCGCGCCGCCGGTGACGGTCTCGAGCTGGTTGATGCAGCGCAGGAAGGTGCTCTTGCCCGAGCCCGACGGACCGATCACGCACAGCACCTCGCCGACGGCGATGTCCAGCGTGATGCCCTGCAGCGCGACGAAGTCGCCGAAGCTCTTGCGCACGTCGACGGCGCGGACGATGGGACGCATCTCGTTGTTCATGTTCACTGCCTTGCCGCGGCGCGACCCGCGCCGCGGGCGAAACGGGCCTCGACGCGCGACTGCAGCAGCGACAGCAGGGTGACGACCACGATGTACCAGATGCCGGCCACGATCAGCAGCTCGATCACCCGGGCATTGGCGTAGTAGATGTTCTGCGCGCTGTGCAGCATCTCGGCGTACTGGATCACGCTGGCCAGCGAGGTCAGCTTGATCATGCCGACGAACTCGTTGCCGATCGGCGGAATGATCACGCGCATGGCCTGCGGCAGGATCACGCGGCGCAGGGCGAGCAGGCGCGGCATGCCGATCGACTTGGCCGCCTCGTACTGCCCGACGTCCACCGACAGCAGGCCGGCACGCACAACTTCCGAGGTGTAGGCGCCCTGGTTGATGCCCAGGCCCAGCAGCGCGGCGAGGAACGGCGTCATCACGTCGACCGTGCGCATCTCCCAGAGCCCGGGAATGCCGATCGTCGGGAACACCAGCGCGAGGTTGAACCAGAGCAGCAGCTGCAGGATCACCGGCGTTCCGCGGAACAGCCACACGTAGCCGCGCGCAACCCAGCTCAGCACCGGGTTGGTCGACACGCGCATCACCGCGGTCACCACGCCGAGGGCGATGCCCAGCGCCATCGCGAGGATGCTCATCACCACCGTATTCACGAGGCCTGTGAGGATCGATTGCGCCGTGAGGAAACGGCCCACGTACTGCCATTCGATCTTGCCGCGCGCGAAGGCGTTGAGCACCAGCAGCACCGCGATCGCGATGAGCGCGGTTGCGATATAGCGGCCCCAGTAGCGCCGCGGCACGTGCTCCAGGTGCGAGATGTCGATGAACTCGGCCGGCGCGGCCGGCGCGTCGGCCGTCGTCCTGTTGCCGGCGCCTAGCATCGCGGCCCCCGGTAGTCGGTGGTCCAGGCGGCCTGCACGCCAAGCCGGGCCTTCAGCCGTGCGATCTGTTCTGCGACGCGGGCCGGTGCGGTGCCGCCCTGGCCGGTGCGCGCGCCGATGGCCGCATCGAGTGTCAGACGCTCCAGCACCGCGGGCTTCAACCGGGCATCGACCTCGGCCAGCATGGCCGGCGACAGGTCGCCGAGTTCGATACCCTGGGCCTCGCAGAACTTCACCAGCGCGCCGGTGATCTCGTGCGCCTCGCTGAAGGGCACGCCCGACATCGCGAGCCAGTCGGCCACCTCGGTCGCCAGCGTGAAGCCCAGCGGCGCATGGCGGCGCAACTGGTCGACGTCGACGCGCATCGTGCGGATCATCCCGGCCATCGCCGGCAGCACGAGCGACAGCGTGTCGACGCTGTCGAAGGACGCGCTCTTGTCTTCCGCGAGGTCGCGGTTGTAGGCGAGCGGCAAGGACTTCAGCGCCGACAGCATGCCGACCAGGTTGCCGATCAGCCGGCCGGCCTTGCCGCGGCTGAGTTCGGCGATGTCCGGGTTCTTCTTCTGCGGCATGATCGAACTGCCGGTGCAGTAGCCGTCGTCCAGCACGACCCACTGGAACTGGCGCGAGGACCACAGCACCACTTCTTCCGACAGCCGTGACAGCTCGACGGTCAGCATGCTGGTGACGAACAGGAACTCGCACACGTGGTCACGTGCGGCGACCGCATCGATCGAGTTCTCGCACGGTGCGTCGTAGCCGAGTTCGGCCGCCGACAGTTCCGGCGAACGGCAGATGGCGGAGCCCGCGAGTGCGGCGGCGCCCAGCGGCGATCGCGCGCTGCGGCAGTCCCAGTCGATCAGCCGGTCGACGTTGCGGCCGATGGCCTGGGCATGTGCCATCAGGTGATGCGCGAACAGCACCGGCTGCGCAGGCTGCAGATGGGTGAAGCCGGTCGAGACCGTCGCGATGTGCTGCTCGGCCTGTGACACCAGCGCGTTCTGCAGGTCGATCACCATCGCGGCGATGGCGCGCGACTTGTCGCGCAGGTAGAGCTTGAGATCGTTCGCCGCCTGGTCGTTGCGCGAACGGCCGGCGCGCAGCTTGCCGCCGATCGGGCCGAGCCGCTGTGTCAGCACGCGCTCCAGGAATGTATGGACGTCTTCATCGGCTTCGGACGGATGCAGGTCGCCGGCCACGTACTCGCGTTCGACGGCGTCGACGCAATCGAGCAGCTGTGCGAGTTCATCGGCCGTCAGCACGGCCGCGCGATGGAGTTCGCGTGCATGTGCACGGGAGCCTGCGAGGTCGTAGGGCGCGAGCCGGAAGAAGCTGGGCTCGGATCGGGAAAGCGCCTTCAATGCGGCGGAAGGCTCCGATTTGAAACGTGCGCCCCAGAGGCGTTTCGTCGAGCTTGCTTCTTGGTTTTCCATTCAATGCCTTCGTGAAGATGAGCGGATCGTAGTGACGAACCCGGGGACTGCAAACCGAGAATTAAGCGACGATGAACCTTAAAAAATCTCAGCATCGAAAGGTCTTCAAGTCCCTGAAACCAGGGATAAATCCCAGTTGTGGCCCAAACCTTGCGTGCGCACATTCCCCCCTTGAAAAAAGAAGAAGACATCGATGCCTGAACCCGGAAAGCGACTGGTCGGAAGGAACCGGCTGCCGCCTTTGAATGCCCTGCGCGCCTTCGATGCAACGGCCCGACACCTGACGGTCGTGAAGGCGGCCGACGAGCTGCACGTCACGCCCAGCGCAGTCAGCCATCAGTTGAGAACGCTGGAGGAAGCGCTCGGCGTGCAGCTGTTCAGCCGCAACAAGACACGCCTGAAGCTCACGCCGCATGGCGAGGCGCTGCTGCCATCGGTGCGCTCGGCCTTCCAGATGATCGCGTCGGCCGCGGCCAAGCTGGGCGACCCCGTGATGGGTGGGAACCTGGTCGTGTCCACGCCGGTGGGGTTGAGCTCGCGCGTCCTGTCGCGCCACGTTGGCGAGTTCCTGGCCAGCTATCCGGATGTACAGCTCAAGCTGATCGCATCGAACGACGACAAGGAGGTGTATTCGCCGTCGGTCGACCTGTGCATCCGCTACGGCACGGGCATCTGGCCCGACCGCGAGGTGCGCCTGCTGACGCATGTGGAGCTGTTCCCCGTCTGCAGCCCGGCCATGATCAACGGCCAGCCGAGCATCCCGGTCGATGAGCTGCGCAGCCATCTGCTGCTGTGCGAGGACGGCGGCACCGAGTGGACGCGCTGGCTGCTGGCTGCGGGCATGCCGGTGACCGGATTCCGCATGACCGAGATGGGCAATGCGCACATCGCCATGGAAGCCGCCGTGCACGGGCAGGGCGCCGCGCTCGGCGACAGCCTTCTGGTCGGCGACGATCTCGCCGAAGGCCGCCTGGTGCGCCTGTTCGAGAACAGCGTGCCAGCCAAGCACGCCTATTACGTGGTGTGCCGCAAGGAGGTCTGCGACAGTCCGCTGGTGGCGGCCTTCATCGACTGGATATGGAGCAAGGTGCACCGCGCCGCCTGAGATGGCATGGGCGATGCCGGCCGGCGCTCAGGTGCGGTAGGCCACGCCCGGCATGACGCACAGCATCTCGAAGGCCAGGTTGGCGCCCACCAGCGCCGTGGTGCCCTGCGGGTCGTACGGTGGGGATATCTCGACGATGTCGGCACCCACGAGGTTCACGCCGCGAAGACCGCGGATGATCTCCATGCCCTGCTGCACCGTGAGCCCGCCGATCTCGGGCGTGCCGGTGCCGGGCGCGAAGGCGGGATCGAGGCCGTCGATGTCGAAGCTCAGGTAGACCGGGCCATCACCCGACAGACCGGCGACGCGCTCCACGACTTCCTTCATGAGAGGCGCCAGGCTCTTGTGCCAGCACTCCTCTGCCTGGACCACGCGAAAGCCCTGCTCGCGGCACCAGTCGAAGTCGTCGGCGTGGTAGCCGCTGCCGCGCAGGCCGATCTGCACCACGCGGTCGCAGTCGAGCAGGCCTTCTTCCACCGCACGGCGGAAGGGCGTGCCGTGCGCGATCTTCTCGCCGCCCATGGTGTCGTTGACGTCCGCATGCGCGTCGACGTGCACCACGCCGATCGGCCCGTAGCGCTTGTGCATCGCGCGCAGGATCGGCCAGGCGATGGTGTGGTCGCCGCCGATGGTGATGGGCCGGCATCCGTTGGCGATGATGCCGTCGTAGGCTTTCTCGATCCGATCGATCGAGTCGAAGATGTTGTACGCGTTGGTCGCGACGTCGCCGATGTCGGCCACCTGCAAAGAGTCGAAGGGCGCGGCGCGCGTCGCCATGTTGTAGGGGCGCAGCAGCACCGATTCACTGCGCACCTGGCGCGGGCCAAAGCGCGCGCCGGACCGGTTCGATGTGCCCAGGTCGAACGGCACGCCGACGAAGCAGGCGTCCAGGCCTTCCGCCGTCTCCTGGAACGGAAGGCGCATCATCGTCGCGATGCCGGCGAAGCGCGGCACGGCGTCGCCACCCAGCGGTTGATTGAAGGGTTTCTTTTCGGAGGTGGCGGGGGAGTTCGACATGTCAGGTCATTTCGACGAATGACTCGATGGTAGGCAGGCCGTCGAAACGCAAGCATCAAAAAACTCAGCATCCCCGCTTAGATTTCATCCGCGCCCGGGGAGCCGTGCTTCCTATGCTCCGGCATCGGAGTACCCCCGGTTCGCGCACGCAATTGCCAGGTCAGGCATACCGCGATCGCAGCGGCGATGGCGCCGATCAGGAACACCTGCGAGTGGCCGAAGTGATCCGCGATCCAGCCGGCCATCGGGCCGGTCGCACCATAGGCAAGATCCTGAAACGCCGCGAAGCCGCCGATGGCGGTGCCGCGCAGGTGCGCCGGCACGCGCTTGACCGCCTCCAGTCCCATGGCGGGAAAGACCATGGAGCAGCCCATGCCCGTGAGGAGCGCGCCGGCCATCGCCATCGCTGGATTCGGCGCCAGCCACAGCAGCACCTGGCCCAGGGCCTCGACGAGCAGCGACACCAGCGCGACGGGCGTTCCGCCCACCCGGTCTGGCAGCGACCCCGCCAGCAGACGCACCGCCACGAAGCCCAGGCCGAAGCAGCTGAGGCCGTAGCCCGCGCCAAGCCATCCATGGGCGAGAAAGTACAGCGGGAAGAACGCGCCCAGTGCGGCAAACCCGACACCCTGCAAGCCGACCACGGCGCCCGGCTTCCACACGAGCCCGAGCACCTGCGCGAACGGTGGGCGCCTGCCTTGGGGCGACATCGCCGCAGCG
>CAIQMJ010000047.1 GCA_903872875.1 uncultured Variovorax sp. | reverse complement strand
GGTACCGGGGATCGGCAGGATGTCGTCGCCCTGCGCCAGCACCCAGGCCAGGGCGACCTGCGACGCCGTGCAGCCGTGTGCCGCCGCCAATTGCCGCACCTGCTCCGCCAGCGCCAGGTTGCGCGTGAAGTTCTCGCCCTGGAAGCGCGGCGAATGGCGCCGGTAGTCGTCGGCCGGAAGGTCGTCCGGCGTCTTGAACGCGCCCGCCAGGAAGCCGCGGCCCAGCGGCGAATAGGCAACCAGGCTCACGCCGTTCGCGCGACAGGCGGCCAGCGTGCCGGTCGTTTCCGGGTCGCGCGTCCACAGCGAATATTCGCTCTGCAATGCCGCGATCGGATGCACCTTGCAGGCGCGCTCGATGGTCGCGGCCGATGCCTCCGACAGTCCCAGGTAGCGCACCTTGCCGGCCTGCACCAGCTCGGCCATGGCGCCGACCGTGTCCTCGATCGGCACCGTCTTGTCCACGCGGTGCTGGTAGTAGAGATCGATCCGGTCCACGCCCAGGCGCTTCAGGCTGGCGTCGCAGGCGGCCTTCACGTAGTCCGGCTGGCCGTTGATGCCGCGCGCCGTCGGGTCGGCCAGGTCGCGCGCGATGCCGAACTTGGTGGCGATGAAGACCTCGTCGCGCCGCCCGGTGATCGCCTTGCCGATCAGCAGTTCGTTGGTGTGCGGGCCGTAGGCATCGGAGGTGTCGAGGAAGTTCAGCCCCTGGTCGAGCGCGTGGTGCAGCGTGGCGATCGACTCCGCGTCATCGCGGTTGCCGTAGAAATCGCTCATGCCCATGCAGCCCAGGCCGATGGCCGAGACGGCGGGGCCGTTCTTGCCGAGTGTTCTTGTCTTCATGGTGTGGTCCTCTGGGTGTGAGTGGGTCGGGAAGGAAAGTGCCGTCGACTCAGGCGCGCTTCGGCAGGGCCTGCAGGTCCTGGTAGCCGCGGATCTTTCGGCGGATGTAGGCGAGGGTGTCGCCGATGCGTTCGAGGTCCGCTTCGAGCTGTTCGGCATGGCGCTCCAGCATCGCCTGCCGTTCGGCGACGCTCTCGGGCGCCTGCCCTTCACGCAGCAAGATCGCATAGCGCTGCATGTTGCGCATCGACATGCCGGTGGCCCGCAGGCGCACCAGGAATTCGAGCCAGCGCATGTCGTCGGCGCTGTAGCGGCGCGCCCCGCTGCGCCGGTCGATCGACGCGATCAGGCCGATCTGCTCGTAGTAGCGCAAGGTATGGGCGCTCAGGCCGGTGGCCGCGGAGGCCTCGGCGATGCTCAGTGGGCGCAGTGGTGAGTTCATGCCGCCGAGCGTACGACTTCGAGTGCACTCGAAGTCAAGCGCCCGACCGGTCGCCCGCGATTCGAATGCGGAATTCGCCGACCGATTACCAGAGGGTGTACATAGCCCAAAGTGACGAGTGACATTTTTTAACAATTTCACAAAGATCACCCGATCCACAAAAGAGGGGGATACATGGAGATCAGGATCAGGAGGGGTCGCTTGATGGCGGCAATGGCCGCTGTCACGATGGCAACGGGTTGCGCCAATATGGCCAGCCACGATGCGCTGGCGACCCGGATGGAGGCAGGCAGCAAGGCTGGCGGACCCCAGGCTGCCTTGCGCGAACTGGAAGCATCCGCGACCAGCGAGGATCAACGCACCGCGTTGCTCTACAACCTGGAGCGTGGCGAATTGCTGCGCATGTCGAAAAGGTACGACGACAGTACCAACGCCTTCCTGCTGGCGGACAACCGCGTGAAGGAGTGGGAGGAAACCGCAAAGACATCTCCGCAGAAGCTGATGGGCTATGCCGGTGCCACTCTCATCAGCGAGCGCCTCAAGAACTACGAGGGCCAGGATTACGAGAAGGTATGGCTGACCACCACGTTGGCGCTGAATCGCGTGGCCGTGGGTGATTTCGACAACGCGCGAGTCGACATCAAGCGCACCCACGAGCGCGAGGCCGTCATCGCCGAATTTCGCGCCAAGGACACCGCCAAGGCCG
>CAIQMJ010000046.1 GCA_903872875.1 uncultured Variovorax sp. | reverse complement strand
GTCGTCTATGTGCACAACGTGGCCAGCGGGCAGCGCCGCCTGCTGGCGAACTTCCGTGGCTCGAACAGCGCACCTGCCTGGGCGCCGGATGGCAACTCGCTCGCCGTCACCCTGAGCCGTGATGGTGGCTCGCAGCTCTACACGATTCCCGCCAGCGGCGGTGAGCCGACGCGGCTTACCCAAAGCAACAGCATCGACACCGAGCCGGTGTTCTCTTCGGATGGCAGCACGATCTACTTCGTCAGCGACCGCGGGGGGGCGCCGCAGATCTACAAGATGTCGGCAAGCGGCGGATCGCCCGCGCGCGTGACCTTCAGCGGCTCCTACAACATCTCGCCGTCCATCAGCGCCGATGGGCGGTGGTTGGCCTACATCTCGCGTGTCGGCGGCGCATTCAAATTACACGTTATGGAGCTTGCGACGGGCAACGTCACGGCTATCACTGACACAAGCGCTGATGAGAATCCCAGCTTTGCTCCCAACAGCAAGCTCATCGTCTACGCCACGCAACTGCAAGGCCGCGAGGCACTCATGACCACCACGCTCGATGGAAAAATCAAAGCGCGCTTGGCCGGACAGGCGGGGGATATCAGGGAGCCGGACTGGGGTCCGTTTCAAAAGCAATGATTTACTTGAGGAGTATGGAAATGTTGAAGCGTACGATTTATTCCCTGGCCATCGTGGCCCTGATTGCCGGTTGTTCGTCGGGCACCAAGCTCAACGACACGCCGGTCGTCGACCGCACGGCAGGAACTGCCGGTCAAATGGGTGGCTCCGGCGGTGCCGCGAGCGGCGTTGCACCTGTCACCATCGACCCGAATGCGCAGAATGCAGCGGGCCCGGTGGGTGTCGCGCGCATCATCTATTTCGACTATGACAGCTACACGGTCAAGCCCGACTTCCAGTCACTGATCGATGGTCATGCGCGATTCCTGAAAGCAAACCCGCAGCGTCGCGTTTCGATCGAAGGTCATACCGACGATCGCGGTGGTCGGGAGTACAACCTCGCATTGGGCCAGAAGCGTTCAGAAGCCGTGCGCCGAGCCCTGACGCTGCTCGGTGTGCGTGATTCTCAGATCGAAGCTGTGAGCTTCGGCAAGGAAAAGCCGGCAGCTACCGGTTCCGGCGAGTCCGTGTGGGCGCAGAACCGGCGCGCCGAGATTTCCTACCGTTGATGACCCGCGGGTTTTCTTTGCGGGGGGCAGTTCTGGCGGCTGCCTTGCTGTGCGCATCCCTGGGTGCGAACGCTGCGCTGTTCGAGGATGACGAGGCGCGCCGCGCGATCCTCGATCTGCGCCAGCGCGTCGAGACGATGCGCACGCAGTCGGAGCAGCGCATCACCGACGAGAACGGTCAACTCCGCCGCAGCCTGCTCGATCTGCAGAATCAGATCGAGTCCATGCGCGGTGAACTGGCACGAATGACCGGGCAGAACGAGCAGCTCGCGCGCACGCTGTCCGACCAACAGAAGCGTCAGACCGATCTTGAAGACCGGCTGAAGAAGAACGAACCTGCGAAGGTGGCTGTAGATGGACGTGAGTTCACGGCCAACCCGCAGGAAAAGGCTGATTTCGATGCAGCCTTGGGCATCTTCCGCAGT
>CAIQMJ010000045.1 GCA_903872875.1 uncultured Variovorax sp. | reverse complement strand
CGCGTCGCTGGCGAGCGCATAGCGCGCCGTATCCACTTTCAGATCGGCGATGCGGATCGCATCCTCCGTGAGCGCCGATGCCTGGAAGAAGCGGCTGATGACCCGGGCCCGTTCGGTGTTGCCGTTGTCCGCCTGCTGCACCACCAGCACGGCGAGATCGTAGGTCGACAGCTCGGGTGCCGATGGCAGGCGTGGACGCGGCATCGGCAGCACAACCACGAAGCGGCCCATGAAACCGCGCCAAGGCTCGCAGAGCGCGCGTTCATGGTCGAGCACTCGACCCGGGTAGAGCTTGGCCTGCATTCGCTCGGCAAGGCCGGTGTCGCAAGCGGCGTGCCCCGCAATGCAGAAGCTTGCCGCAGCCAGGGCGAGCAGGCCGCGGATCATGCGAAGTTGGCAGGTTGAACTGTCCATCGGGCAACGGCGTGCTCCAGAGTCGACGCCGGCCCGCTCCCGATGAACGAGGCTGCACCCATGCCCGTGTCGCCCAGGAGGCTGGCCGCGGCGAGCAGTCGCTGCGTTTGGCGCGCGACCGCTTCGCCCGTGTCGATGAAGGCAACGTCATTGCCTGTGTGGCGCCGCAGCTCCGCCGCCACCAAAGGGTAGTGTGTGCAGCCAAGGACCAGCGTGTCGATATGTCCTGGCAACGCGCCGAAAGTCCCCGCCGCATGCGCATAGCGAGCGCACAGTGTCGCGATCGCTGCGCTGTCGGCGCGCTCGATGGCACCTGCCAGGCCGTCGCAGGCGACGACGCTGAAGCGCGCGCGGTCGGCGAGTGACTGCCGCAGCATCTCGAACTTCCGGCTCGTGACCGTACCGCGTGTCGCGAGCACGGCGATGTGCCGGGTCGCGCTGCGTGCCACGGCTGGCTTGAGCGCAGGTTCGAGTCCGACGAGTGGGAGCGACGGGTAGGCTTCGCGCAGCAGGTGGATGGCGGCGGCCGTGGCGGTGTTGCAGGCCACCACCAGCGCCTTCACGCCACAGGTCGTCAGCAGATGCTCTGCCACGAGGTGCGTTCGTTCGATCACATGAGCGTCGGTGCGCTCACCATAGGGCGCGTGCCCGGTGTCTGCGAAATAGACGAAGCGCTCGCGAGGCAAGGCCACGCGCAGCGCGTTGAGCACGCTCAGCCCGCCGATGCCGCTGTCGAATACGCCGATCGGGGCGCCGGCGCGGCCGGACGACTCACCGAGGCGGATCTTCTGGGTATCGACGTGCAGAGGGTTCAAACAGCTTCCAGCGTGATGGTCTTGAACTCGCCGCTGGCAATGCGCTTCTGCCATTCGGCCGGGCCAGTGATGTGCGCGCTGGTGCCGCCGGCGTCGACCGCGACCGTCACGGGCATGTCGACCACGTCGAATTCGTAGATGGCTTCCATGCCGAGGTCCGCGAAGCCGACCACCTTGGCGGTCTTGATCGCCTTGCTCACGAGGTAAGCGGCACCGCCCACGGCCATGAGGTAGGCGCTCTTGTGCTTCTTGATCGCCTCGATCGCGACCGGACCGCGCTCGGCCTTGCCGATCATCGCGATCAAGCCGGTCTGGGCGAGCATCATCTCGGTGAAGCCGTCCATGCGCGTCGCCGTGGTCGGGCCGGCCGGCCCGACAGCCTCGCCCTTCATGGGGTCGACCGGGCCGACGTAATAGATGACGCGGTTCTTGAAGTCGACGGGCAACGGTTCACCCCTGGCCAGCATGTCGGCAATGCGCTTGTGCGCGGCGTCGCGGCCGGTCAGCATCTTGCCGTTGAGCAGCAGCGTGTCGCCCGGTTTCCAGCTTGCGACTTCTTCTGGCGTGAGCGCGTCGAGGTCGACCTTCTTGCTCTTGTTGTAGTCGGGCGTCCAGTCGACGTCGGGCCACAGGTCGAGCGACGGCGGCGTCAGGTAGACGGCGCCGCTGCCGTCCATCACGAAGTGCGCATGGCGGGTGGCTGCGCAGTTCGGGATCATCGCGACCGGCTTGCTCGCGGCATGCGTCGGGTACATCTTGATCTTGATGTCGAGCACGGTGGCGAGGCCGCCCAGACCCTGGGCGCCGATGCCCAGCGCGTTGACCTTCTCGTACAGCTCGATGCGCAGCGCCTCGACCTTCGTCAGCTCGGCGCCGGAGGCCTTCTTGGCCTGCAGCTCGTGCATGTCGAGGTCGTCCATCAGGCTTTCCTTGGCCATCAGCGCCGCCTTCTCGGCGGTACCGCCGATGCCGATACCCAGCATGCCGGGCGGGCACCAGCCTGCGCCCATGGTGGGCACCGTCTTCAGCACCCAGTCGACCACGCTGTCGCCGGGGTTCAGCATGACCAGCTTGCTCTTGTTCTCGCTGCCACCGCCCTTGGCCGCGACCGTCACTTCCAACTTATCGCCGGGCACGATCTCGGTGAAGATCACCGCGGGCGTGTTGTCCTTGGTGTTTTTGCGATCGAACTGTGGGTCGGCCACGACCGAGGCGCGCAGTGTGTTGTCCGGGTGGTTGTAGCCGCGGCGCACGCCTTCGTTGATGGCATCGTCGAGCGAGCCGGTGAAGCCGCCCCAGCGAACGTCCATGACGACCTTGAGGAACACGTTGACGATTCAGGTGTCCTGGCAGATCGGACGCTGGCCTGTCGCGCTCATCTTGCTGTTGGTCAGAGATCG
>CAIQMJ010000044.1 GCA_903872875.1 uncultured Variovorax sp. | reverse complement strand
GTGCCCGACACCGACTGGCATCTGGAGCGCCTCTACGATTTCGCCGATGAACTCGGCGCCTCAGTGCTGGTCGCCACGCACTCGCGCTACGTGATCGACCTGAACCGTTCGCCCGACGGCGCGAGCCTGTATCCGGGCCAGAGCGTCACCGGCCTGTGCCCGGTCGACACCTTCGACGACACGCCGATCTACGCGGCCGGCGACGTGCCCGGCGAGGCCGAGATCGCCGAGCGCCGCGACGCGATCTGGCATCCGTATCACGCGCAACTGGCGCAGGAGCTGGCGCGCATCCGCGCCGAACACGGCATCGCGATGCTGTGGGACGCGCATTCGATCCGCTCGGTGCTGCCGCGCTTCTTCGACGGCAAGCTGCCCGACCTGAATCTCGGCACCGGCAAGGGCACGAGCTGCGACCCGGCGCTCGCGCAGACGCTGCTCGGCATCGCCGAGAGCGCGCCCGGCTACACCGGCGTGCTCAATGGCCGCTTCACCGGCGGCTACATCACGCGCCACCACGGCCGTCCGGCGGACAACGTGCATGCGGTGCAGCTGGAGATGACGCAGAGCAGCTACATGCAGGAAGCGCTGCCCTTCGACTACCTGCCCGATGTGGCGGCCGGCGTGCAGCCGCACGTGCGCCGGATGATCGAGGCGATGCTGGCCTTTGCCGACGGCCGCCGGGGTTGAGGCCGGACGTGGCGAATCGCCATTCGGGCTTTCGGCGGCGGGCACGAAAACTGCGGCCCCGTCCGCATGCAGAGCTCTCCCATGACCTTCCTTTACGCGCTCGCCGGTGCGCTCGGTGCCGAAGCCGTGCTGACCGGCGACGCCATTCCGCCCGCCTACCGCACCGACTGGAGCGGCGTCGCGCCGGTACAACCGCTGGCGCTGGTGCGCCCGCGCAGCACCGACGAGGTCGCTGCCGTGCTGCGCCTTTGCACCGAGCACTGCGTGCCCGTCGTTCCGCAGGGCGGACGCACCGGACTGGCGGGCGCCGCCGTGCCCTGCGCCGATGGCATCGTGCTGTCGCTCGAACGCATGAATGCGATCGATGCCGTCGACACGTCCGCCGGAACGATCGTCGTGCAGGCCGGTGCCACGCTGCAGTCCGTGCAGGAGGCGGCCGCGGCCGCCGGGCTGCAGTTCGGCGTCGACCTCGGTGCGCGCGGCTCGTGCCAGATCGGCGGCAACCTGGCGACCAACGCGGGCGGCAACGGCGTGCTGCAGTTCGGAATGATGCGCGAGCAGACGCTCGGCCTCGAAGTGGTGCTGGCCGACGGCCGCGTGCTGCCGATGCTGCGGCCGATGCTCAAGAACAACACCGGCTACGACCTCAAGCAGTTCTTCATCGGCGCCGAGGGCACGCTGGGCGTGATCACGCGCGCGGTGCTGCGGCTGCATCCTGCGCCGCGCGCCCGCGCCACGGTGCTGGTCGCTTTGGCCGGTTTCGATGCGGCGCTCGCGCTGCTGGCGCGGCTGCAGTCGCGCTTTCCGGGGGCGGTGTCGGCCTTCGAGCTGATGTGGCGCGACTTCGTCGCCGCGTCGCTGCAGTGGCAGCATCTGCGCGAGCCCTTCGACGCCGTGCATCCGCTGGCCGCGCTGGTCGACGTCACGGGCAGCGACGAGGGCGAATTGCGCGCCGCGCTCGAAGCGCTGCTCGGCGAGTCGATGGAGGCCGGCGAGGCGGTCGACGCCATCGTCGCGCAGTCGCAGGCCCAGGCGCGCGCGCTCTGGAAGATCCGCGAGGCCACGGCCGAGCTGCCGGCCAACATGCATCCGCCGCTCAACTTCGACGTGAGCCTGCCGATGGCCGACATCGGCCGCTTCGCCGATGCCTGCCGCGCCGCGCTCGACGCGCGCTGGCCGGGCCACCACACGGTGTTCTTCGGCCATGTCGGCGACAGCAACCTGCACGTGTCGACCGACATGTCGACGGTGGATGGCGGCGAGGAGGACGTCGAGCGCATCGTCTACGGCCAGGTTGCCGCCTTCCGCGGCAGCGTGTCGGCCGAGCACGGCATCGGGCTGCACAAGAAGCCGTGGCTGGGCGTGAGCCGCACGCCGGCCGAACTCGACGCGATGCGCGCGATCAAGCTGGCGCTCGACCCGCTCGGACTGATGAATCCCGGCAAGGTGTTCTGACGCCGGGCAGCCGGCGCGCATGTCCGTGGCGGGGCAGGGCGATGGGGCGCTTTCTACAATCCGGGGCATGAAGCCCCTCGTCTACACCCGTGGCCAGGCCCTGCCTGGCATCCTCGCCCAACGCATCGCCATCCTGGACGGCGCCATGGGCACGATGATCCAGCGCTTCAAGCTTACCGAAGAGCAGTACCGCGGCGAACGCTTCAAGGACTTCCCGCGCGACGTGAAGGGCAACAACGAACTGCTGTCGCTGACCCGTCCCCAGGTGATCAGCGACATCCATGAAGGCTACCTCGCAGCCGGCGCCGACCTGATCGAGACCAACACCTTCGGCGCGACCACCATCGCGCAGGAGGACTACAGGATGGCCGACCTGGCGCGCGAGATGAACCTCGCATCCGCCAGGTTGGCGCGCGCCGCCTGCGACAAGTTCAGCACGCCCGACAAGCCGCGCTTCGTGGCCGGCGCACTCGGCCCGACGCCCAAGACCGCGAGCATCAGCCCCGACGTGAACGACCCGGGCGCGCGCAACGTCGACTTCGAGTCGCTGCGCGCCGCGTACTACGAGCAGGTCGAGGCGCTGGTCGAAGGCGGCAGCGACGTGCTGCTGGTCGAGACCATCTTCGACACGCTGAACGCCAAGGCCGCACTGTTCGCGATCGACGAGTACTTCGAGAATTCCGGCGAGCGCCTGCCGCTGATCATCAGCGGCACCGTGACCGACGCGTCCGGCCGCATCCTGAGCGGCCAGACCGTGACGGCCTTCTGGCACAGCGTGCGCCACGCGCAGCCGCTGGCCATCGGCCTGAATTGCGCGCTCGGCGCCGCGCTGATGCGGCCCTACATCCAGGAACTGGCGCGCGTGGCTGGCGACACCTTCATCAGCTGCTACCCGAACGCCGGGCTGCCCAACCCGATGAGCGACACCGGTTTCGACGAGACACCCGACGTCACCTCGCGCCTGCTGCACGAATTCGCCGCCGACGGACTGGTGAACATCGTGGGCGGCTGCTGCGGCACCACGCCGGACCACATCGCGGCGATCGGCCGTGCGGTGGCACCGGTCGGCGGCCGGGCCTTGCCGCAGCGCAGCGTGTTCTACCGCGAAGCGGCCTGAGGGTCGACAGGGCGACTGAACGCGAGCCTGCGTCCTTCGTCGAAGACGGGCAGCGCCGATTGACACTGTGCGACCCAGCCGCCTAGTCTGGGTCGACTCACCTGGAGTTCGATCATGAACAAGCCTGACTCACCGCCGTTGCCGATTCCTGTGCCGCGCGCTTCCACGGCTTCCACGCCGTCTTTCATCGGCCGCTGGACGCGCGTCGGCGCGTTCTTGTCGCTGGCACTGGTTCTGCCTGTGGCCGCGTCCGCCCAGCAGGCCTATGCGCGGATGGCCGTCAATCTGCGCGCCGGGCCGGGCACCGACTACCCGGTGGTCGCTTCCCTGGCCAACGGCCAGCCGTTCAGCGTGGCGGGGTGCACCTCGGGCTACGGTTGGTGCGACGTGGTCATGCCGGACGGCCTGCGCGGCTGGGTCTACTCGGCGGCAATCGACTACGCCTACGAAGACCGCCGCGTGCCGCTGGCCGGCTACGGTGCGGCCATCGGCATCCCGATCGTGACCTTCGCGCTCGGCAGCTACTGGGGCAACTATTACCGCGACCGGCCCTGGTATGGCGATCGCCGTTACTGGGGCGGCCGTCCGCCGCCGCCGCGCGAAGGCTGGCAGCGTCCGCCGCCCGCGCGGCCGGAATGGCGACCCAACCCGTGGCAGGGCCCGCGTCCCGGCGCCGATTTCCGACCAGGACCGCGTCCCGACTACCGTCCGCCGAATCCGATCCGGCGAGAGCCGCAGCACTTTCAGCGACCGCACGCGAACGAGGTGCGGCCGCAGCGCGATCCCGGCATGCGGCCGGGACGCGAGGGTGGCATGCGGCCGCC
>CAIQMJ010000043.1 GCA_903872875.1 uncultured Variovorax sp. | reverse complement strand
CGCCGCGCGATCGCCGATGGCTATCAGCTGCTGAACGAGTTGGGCGCGGTGGACGACAACAATGAGCTCACCGCTACCGGTGTCGAACTCGCGCGCCTGCCGCTGGACCCGCGCGTCGGTCGCATGATCCTGGAGGCCCGAGCGCGCGGCGCCCTGGACGAAGTGTTGGTGATCGCGAGCGCATTGAGTGTGCAGGACGTGCGCGACCGGCCAATGGACCTGCAGCAGCAAGCCGACCAGGCGCATGCGAAGTTCGATGACGAGAAGAGCGAATTCACCGGCTACCTGCGGCTGTGGAAGTGGGTGCAGGACTCGCGCGGCGGGCACGACAACACGCACAAGCTCACCAATCGGCAGCACGAGCAGTTGCTGCGCCAGAACTTCATCAACATGCGCCGCGTGCGCGAGTGGCGGGACATCCATTCGCAACTGCTCATCGTCGTCAACGAACACAAGTGGCGCATCAACAGCGAGCCCGCGGGTTACGAGCCGCTGCACCTGTCGATGCTGGCCGGCCTGCTGGGCAATATCGGCTGGAAGATGGAAGACCCTTCGACCGGGCCGGGTGCGGGTGGCGCGCAGGGCGGCGGCGGGCGGAATTCGGAATACCTGGGCGCGCGCGGCATCAAGTTCTTCCCGCATCCGGGCGCCCATCTGAAGAAGAAGCCGGGCCGCTGGATCGTCGCGGCGGAACTCGTCGAGACCACGCGGCTGTTCGGGCGCGGCATCGCCAACATCGAACCGCAATGGCTCGAGGACCTCGGTGGTCACCTGCTGAAGAAGCAACTGCTCGACCCGCACTGGGAAAAGAAGGGCGCGCAGGTCACGGCACTGGAGCGCGCGACGCTTTACGGTCTGGTGGTCTACAGCGGCCGGCGCGTCGACTTCACGCGGGTCGATCCGGTTGCGGCCCGCGAGATCTTCATCCGCGAGGCGCTGGTCGGCAACCAGTGGGAAAGCAGGCTCCCGTTCCTGGCGGCCAACCGCAAGCTGATCAAGGAAGTCGAAGGACTCGAGCACAAGTCCCGCCGGCAGGATGTGCTGGTCGACGACGAGCTGATCTACGCCTTCTACGACGCGCAACTGCCTGCCGATGTGGCCAGCGGGGCGTCGTTCGAGCATTGGTACAAGGAAACGTCGCGCGGGCAACCGCGACTGCTCTTCCTTTCGCGCGATGAGCTGATGCGGCACCAGGCCGCGGGAATCACCACCCAGTCCTTCCCGGCCACCGTTCGGCTGGGCGGGGTGGATTGCGCCGCGAGCTACCTGCACGAACCGGGTGATGCGCGCGATGGCCTGACCGTCACCGTGCCGCTGTTCGTGCTCAACCAGGTCAACGAGGAGCGCTGTGAGTGGCTGGTGCAGGGCATGCTCAAGGACAAGATCCAGGCGCTGCTCAAGAGCCTGCCGCAGCGGCCGCGCTCGCGGCTGGTGCCCTTGCCCGAATCGGCGTCGAAGCTCGCCGAGGAACTGGCCGAGCCCGAGGTCTTCGGTGCGGGGTCGCTGACCGACGTGCTGCTCAAGCGCGTGCGCGACCAGACCAGCATCGACGTCAAGCGCGCCGACTTCAAGCTCGACATGCTGCCGCCGCACCTGTTCATGAACCTGCTGGTGGTGGACGAACATGGGCGTCAACTGGGTATCGGCCGGAACCTCGGGGCGCTCAAGGCGGAGTTGGGCTCGCAGGCGCGCGGTGCATTCCAGGCGTTGGCGGGGCTCAATCTCAAGGCTTCAGCGCCGGCCGGCGGCAAGCAGGCGGCAGCCGTACCCAGTGGCGCTGGTGGCCGCCATGGCGCCGCTGCGCCTGTGCCCGAAACGCCGTCGTTGCCCGCGGGCCAGCGGTACACCGCCTGGACCTTCGGCGAACTGCCTGAACTGATGGAAGTGCGGCGCGGCGCGCAGTCTCTGATCGGCTTTCCGGCGCTCATCGACCAGGGCGACGCGGTCGCGATCGAGGTCTTCGACGAACCTGCAGTCGCGGCAGCGAAGCACCGCGCGGGCCTGCGCCGCCTGTTCGCGCTGCAACTCAAGGACGCGCTGAAGTACCTCGAGAAGAACATCCCCGATCTGCAGAAGATGGCCGTGGCCTACATGCCATTGGGCTCATCGGAGGAACTGCGCACCCAGATCGTCGACGTGGCGCTCGACCGCGCCTTCCTGCAGGAGCCGCTGCCGGCGGACGAGTTCGCCTTCAAGCGCCGCGTGGACGAGGGCCGCGGCCGGCTCACGCTGATCGCCAACGAGGTCGCGCGGCTGGCCGGTGTGATCCTCGCGGACTACGCCGTCGCCGCGCGCAAGATCAAGGACACGAAGATCCAGCCCGACGCGACCGCCGACGCGGCGCAGCAACTGCAGCGCCTGATCGGCAAGCGCTTCATCGCCGATGCGCCGTGGACGCAGTTGCAGCACTTCTCGCGGTACCTGAAGGCGATCACCGCGCGGCTGGACAAGCTGCGCGCCGACCCGGCGCGTGACGCGGCCAAGATGGCCGAGCTGCGACCGCAGGACCAGCGCTATTGGCGCCTGGTCGCCGAGCGCAAAGGGGTGGTGGACGACCGGATGCTCGAGTTCCGCTGGCTGCTCGAAGAGTTGCGTGTGAGCTTCTTCGCGCAGGAGTTGCGGACGCCGCAGCCGGTGAGTGTCAAGCGGCTGGACAAGGCTTGGGCGCAGTTGCAGGCCTGAGAGCGCGAGCCAGCCGATCGGTGCGCATGAAAAAGCCCGCCGAAGCGGGCTTTTTCTCAGGTTGCAAGAGGCGTCATATGCGTCCCATGACGAGCAGCACGATCACGATCACCACGACCAGACCCAGACCGCCGCTCGGCCCATAGCCCCAGCTTCGGCTATGGCCCCACGTCGGCAAGACGCCGATCAGCAACAGAATCAGGATGACCAGCAGAATCAACGACATGAACTTCTCCTAAATGCTTGGATGAAGACTCATGGTGGCTGCTCCAGCCTGCCCCAACCCGGGGACGGTGGCGCCTGCGTCGGTCAGGCCAAACCGACGCCGGGTGTCAGAGCTTCGCCAGCCGGTCGAGTGCGGTCTGCAGCGTTTCGTCCTTCTTGGCGAAGCAGAAGCGCACCACCCGTTGATCGAAGCCATCGCCATAGAAGGCCGACAGCGGAATCGCCGCCACGCCGATCTCCTCGGTCAGCCAGAGGCAGAAGTCGGACTCGCCAAGGTCGCTGACCGCAGTGATGTCGACGCACTGGAAGTACGTGCCGGCGGAGGGCAGCAGCTTGAGGCGCGTCTTCGCGAGGCCGGCGGCAAACAGATCGCGCTTGCGCTGGTAGAAGGCCGGCAGTTCGAGGTACGGCGCCGGATCGGCCATGTAGCTGGCGAGCGCGTGCTGCATCGGCGTGTTCACCGTGAACACGTTGAACTGGTGCACCTTGCGGAACTCCGCCGTGAGCGCCGCCGGCGCCGCGACATACGCGACCTTCCAGCCGGTCACGTGGTAGGTCTTGCCGAAGCTGCTCACGATGAAGCTGCGCGCCGCCAGGCCCGGAAAGCGGGCCGCGCTTTCGTGGCGCTGGCCGTCGAACACCATGTGTTCGTAGACCTCGTCGCTGATCACGAGCACTTCGGTGGGCGCAAGCAGCTCTTCGAGCGTACGCATTTCCGCTTCGGTCCAGACGGTCGCGCTCG
>CAIQMJ010000042.1 GCA_903872875.1 uncultured Variovorax sp. | reverse complement strand
TGTTCGCGGTGCCGAAGTACAACGTCAACGCCGACGGCTCGCTCGGCAGCCGCAACCCGATCTACTGCGGCGGCCTCGAGGAGAAGATGGGCATCCACGGCAACGCGACCGCGCAGATCGTGATCGACGGTGCCGTCGGCACGCTGGTCGGCCAGCCGCACAAGGGCCTGGCCGCGATGTTCGTGATGATGAACGCCGCCCGCCTGGGCGTGGGCAACCAGTCGCTCGGCCTGACCGAGGTGGCTTTCCAGAATGCGCTGGCCTATGCAAAGGACCGCATCCAGATGCGTTCGCTGACCGGGCCGAAGGCGAAGGACAAGGACGCCGATCCGATCATCGTGCACCCCGACGTGCGCAAGATGCTGCTGACCGCCAAGGCATACGCCGAAGGCGCGCGCGCGCTGCAGATCTTCTGCACGCTGCTGCTCGACAAGGAGCACGGCCATCCGGACGAGAAGGTGCGCAAGGACAGCGGCGAACTCGTCGCGCTGCTGACCCCGATCGTGAAGGCCTTCATCACCGACAACGGCCACATCGCGACCAACGCGTGCATGCAGGTGTTCGGCGGCCACGGCTTCATCAAGGAATGGGGCATGGAGCAGTTCACGCGCGACAACCGCATCAACATGATCTACGAGGGCACCAACACGATCCAGTCGCTGGACCTGCTGGGCCGCAAGATCCTGGGCAACAACGGCGCCACGCTGAAGAAGTTCGGCAAGCTGGTCGGCGCGCTGGTGGCCGAAGAAGGCGTGAACGAGAAGATGAGCGAGTTCATCACGCCGATCGCGGTGCTGGGCGAGCAGCTCACCAAGTTCACGACAGAGATCGGCTTCAAGGGTTTCCAGAACCCCGACGAAGTCGGCGCCGCAGCGGTGGACTACCTGCGCGTGGCCGGCCACTTCGTGTTCGGCTACCTGTTCGCCCGCATGGCGCAGGTCGCTCTGCGCGAGATCGCTGCCGGCAACACCGACCCGTTCTACGTCGCCAAGCTGCAGACCGCGCGCTTCTACTTCGCCAAGTTGTTCCCCGAGACCGCGACGCTGATGCGCACCGCGCGCAGCGGCAGCAAGGTGCTGATGGACACCGACGCGGCACTGGCCTGATCGCGCCGCGAACCACAACACCGGAGACAACCCATGAAGACCGTCCTTGCCGCTTTCCTCCTGCTCGCCGGCACCGCCTCGGCAATGGCCCAGAGCTCACCCGTCGGCCTCTGGCGCAACGTCGACGACAAGACCGGCGAAGTCAAGGCCGAGATCCGGATCGATGAGTCCGGCGGCGCCCTGACCGGCCGCATCGAACGTTCGCTGAAGAAGGACGGCAAGCCCGACGCGGCCTGCGACGAATGCACGGACGACCGCAAGGGCAAGCCGATCGCCGGCCTGGAGATCGTCCGCGGCGGCAAGAAGGCCGACGGCAAGGACGTCTGGGAAGGCGGAAAGATCCTCGACCCCGAGAACGGCAAGGAATATCGCGCGAGCTTCACGCCCATCGACGGCGGCAAGAAGCTCGAAGTGCGCGGCTACCTGGGGCCCTTCTGGCGCACCCAGGTCTGGAACCGAGCCCAATAAACACTGGAAGAACCATGTCCCGATTCAATGTGAAGAAAGTCGCCGTGCTCGGCGCTGGCGTGATGGGTGCGCAGATCGCGGCCCATCTCGTCAACGTGCGCGTGCCGGTGGTGCTGTTCGACCTGGCGGCCAAGGAAGGGCCGAAGAACGGCATCGTCCTGCGTGCCATCGACAACCTGAAGAAGCAGAAGCCCACACCGCTCGGCGACGTGGCCGACGCCGTGCTGATCGAAGCCGCCAACTACGAGACCGACCTGGCCAGGCTCGGCGAGTGCGACCTGGTGATCGAGGCGATCGCCGAGCGCATGGACTGGAAGCTCGACCTGTACCGGAAGATCGCGCCGCATGTCGCCAAGCACGCGATCCTGGCGTCGAACACTTCGGGCCTGTCGATCACCAAGCTCAGCGAAGCACTGCCCGAAGCGCTGAAGCCGCGCTTCTGCGGCATCCACTTCTTCAACCCGCCGCGCTACATGTTCCTGGTCGAGCTGATCAACACGCCGACCACCGAGCCCGTGGTGCTCGACCAGCTCGAAGCCTTCGTCACCAGCACGCTCGGCAAGGGTGTGGTGCGCGCGCACGACACGCCCAATTTCATCGCCAACCGCGTCGGCATCGCCGGCATGCTGGCCACGCTGAAAGAGGTCGAGAAGTTCGGGCTCACGCCCGACGTGGTGGACGATCTCACCGGCAAGAAGCTCGGCCGCGCCAGCTCCGGCACCTTCCGCACCGCCGACGTGGTGGGCCTCGACACGATGGCCCACGTCGTGAAGACGCTGCAGGACAACCTGAACGCCGAGACCGACCCCTTCTACGGCAACTTCGCGACGCCACCGGTGCTCGCCAGGCTGCTCGAACTCGGCAACCTGGGGCAGAAGACCAAGGCCGGCTTCTTCAAGAAGGTCGGGCGCGACATCCTGCGCTTCGATCTGGCGAAGGGCGACTACGTGCCCTCCGGCGAGAAGGCCGACGAGGTCTATGGCCGCATGCTGAAGAAGCCGGCGGCCGAGCGGCTGAAGCTGCTGCGCAACAGCGAAGGCCCGCAGGGCCAGTTCCTCTGGGCCATCCTGCGCGACAGCTTCCATTACGCGGCCGTGCACCTCGCGACCATTGCCGAGAGCGCGCGCGACGTCGACTTCGCGATGCGCTGGGGCTTCGGCATGAAGCAGGGCCCGTTCGAACTCTGGCAGGAAGCCGGCTGGGCGCAGGTCGCGACCTGGGTACAGGAAGACATCGACGCCGGCAAGGCGCTCAGCAGCGCGCCGCTGCCGACGTGGGTGTTCAAAGGCCCGGTGGCCGAGGCCGGCGGCGTACACACGCCCGCGGGTTCCTGGAGCGCGTCGGCCGGTGCCTTCGTGCCGCAGCGCAAGCTG
>CAIQMJ010000041.1 GCA_903872875.1 uncultured Variovorax sp. | reverse complement strand
GCTGATGTTGACGATGCGGCCCCACTGCCGCGCCTGCATCGATGGCAGCACGGCCTGCGCCAACCTGCGTGCGGCGCTGAAATTCAGCGCAAAGGCTTCGTCCCAATCGGCATCCGGCGCATCCTGTCGCGTGAGGCGCGCGCCGCCCGCGCCGTTGACCAGGATGTCGATGGGGCCGAGCGCCGCCGTGGCCTCGGCCACCACGCGCTTCACATCGTCCGGATCGGTGACGTCGCCGGTCACGACGAAGGGCGCCGCGGCACCGCTCATCGCGATCCGGGCGGCCAGTTGTTCGAGCGCTTCGCCACGGCGCGCGGTGATGGCCACCCGCGCACCTTCCAGCGCCAGCACCCGCGCCACACCTGCTCCGATGCCAGCGCTGGCGCCGGTGACCAGGGCCGTACGCCCCCTGAGATTCAAGTCCATCACGCTCCTTCAAGCTTCGCAAAGCTGCAAAGGACGCAGTGTTATTTGAAATTTCAGCGAGATAAACTGCGCTTCATTGGATCCATTCGAAATCAGGAGTTGCCAATGGATTTGTTGGACAGCATGCAGGTGTATGTCCTGGCCGTCGAAAAAGGCAGCTTGAGCGCGGCCGCCGCGGCGAGGGGCATCTCGGCGACGATGGCCGGCAACCACCTGCGTACGCTGGAAAGGCGCCTTGGCATGCAACTGCTCCATAGGACCACCCGGCGCCAGCACCTCACGGCGCTGGGAGAGGATTACTACGCCCGTTGCAAGGAAATCCTCCGGCTGGTGGCCGAGACGGATACGCAGGCGCAGAACCTCCAATCGGCGCCCGCCGGGAAGCTGCGCATCAGCGCACCCGTGACCTTCGGCACCGAGGCCCTGATGCCGGCCTTGTCGGCGTACCTGGCGCGTTATCCGGAGGTGAGCGTCGACGTGTCCCTGAGCGACCGCGTGGTCGATCTCGTGGAAGAAGGGTTCGAGGCGGCGATCCGCATCGGCCAATTACCGGACTCCGCCTTGATCGCCAGGCCGCTCACGCCGTACCGGCTGATGATCTGCGCCTCCCCCGACTACCTGGCGCGCAGGGGCTCGCCGACCAGGCCCGAGGATCTGAGCCAGCACGAATGCCTGTCCTTCAGCCCGGCCGCATTGGCGAGTTGGCGGATGCAGGGTGCCGATGGCCAATTCCGAGTCCCCGTCTCCGGGCGGCTGCAGGTCAATCATGGCCACGCGCTGCGTGTGGCCGCCCTGCACGGTCTGGGCATCGTGCTGCAGCCGGCGATATTGCTCGAGGCCGACGTGGCGGCCGGACATCTGGTGCGGCTGTTTCCCGAACATGAACTGCCGATCCGGCCGATGAGCGTGGTCTATCTGCAGGACCGGTATCGGTCGCCGAAGCTCAAGACTTTCGTGGATTTCCTGGTGGAGCGCTTCCCCGAAGGTTCGGACGATATCGATCGTTCAGGCTATGCCGCAGTCGCGCCGTTGCCGAGACACGCGCGGAACACCCGCCGGTAGTTGCCACCGAGGATGCCCCTCACGTCGTTGGCACCGAGGCCGCGTTGCCGCAGCGCATCGGCCAATGCCGGCAGGTCGCGATAGGAGTTGAACGTCGAAGGCCCGACCAGACCGTTCATGTCGGAGCCGAGCGCGACGTGCTCGACGCCGACCACATCGGCCATCCGCGCGATGCCCGCGGCCATCGCAGCCAGGTTGGGGAAGATCGAGGCCGGCGGCCAGATGCCGATCACGCCGCCGGTACCCGCGACGGCACGCGCGTGGGCCGGCGAGATCAGGCGGCTGCGCGGCCCGGGCATGGTCGCCAGCGAGGTGTGCGACAGCACCAATGGCTTGTCGGTGACGGCCGCAGCCTGGCGGACGAGGTCGTACGTGCCATGCGCGACGTCGATCACGATCCCGAGGCGGTTGCAGCGCCGGATCACCTCGGCGCCCGTCGGCGTGAGACCTCCGTGCACCGGTGGCTCCGTCTGGATGTCGCCCAGTTCGTTGACGCGGTAGTGCGTGAGCTGCAGGTGACGCAGCGCCCAGCGCGCGTGGGCGTCGTCGAGCCGCTCGGGACGGCCCTCCAGGAAATCACCGCCCTCGGCGGTGACGACGATGGCGGGCCGTTCGCTGCGCGCGTCGTCCAGCTCGGGTGCGCTGCGCACGATGCGCAGGCCTTGCGCGCGCGCCAGTTCATGCACGCGTTGAAACGATCGCTCGCCGTAGGCCTGCAGTTCG
>CAIQMJ010000040.1 GCA_903872875.1 uncultured Variovorax sp. | reverse complement strand
GTGACCGCGAACACATACACCAGGTCGAAGAACAGCTCTTCGTTCGATACCTTCGCGCCGCTTTCGCGTGAACGAAGCAGCGCAGCGGACCGGACCGTGCTCATCGTGGCTCCTTCCTCTTTGAAGAACCACGATTCTCCTAGAGTTTCTCGGTCTCCCCGCTGCGCGGCTGCCACTTCATGAGCCGCTTCTCGACCGCACCGACAAGACCGTCCAGTACCAAGGCAAAAGCCGTCAGCACGACGATGCCGGCGAACACCGTGTTCACATCGAAGGTACCTTCTGCCTGCAGGATCAGGTAGCCCACACCGCGCGCGGATCCCAGGTATTCGCCCACCACGGCCCCGACGAAAGCCAGGCCGACGGATGTGTGCAGACTGGAGAAAACCCAGCTCGTCGCGCTGGGGAGATAGACCGTACGCAGCAGTTGCCGCTGATTGGCGCCCAGCATGCGGGCATTCGCGAGCACGACCGGGCTCACTTCGCGCACGCCCTGGTAGACGTTGAAGAACACGATGAAGAACACCAGCGTGACCGCCAGCGCCACCTTGCTCCAGATGCCCAGGCCGAACCACAGCGCGAAGATGGGCGCCAGGATCACACGCGGCATCGAATTGGCGGCCTTGATGTATGGGTCGAGGATCAGGCTCGCCGTGGGCGCGAGCGCGAGCCACAATCCGCAGCCGAGGCCCAGCACGGTGCCGATACCGAATGCCAGCACGGTCTCGAGCAGCGTGGTGCCCAGGTGAAGATAGACGTCGGCATTGCCTTTCAGTCCTTCGGGAAACAGCGGGTTGGCCGGCACGTCGAACGGCAGGAACCAGCTCCAGATGCGCCCTGCGACCTGCACAGGTTCTCCGACGAAGAATGCGAACTGCTGGTTGCGCGAGGCGAGCTGCCATGCGGCGAGCAACGCCACCAGCAGGCCAATCTGCCAGATGCGTGCGTTGCGTTCGTTGGGCTTCAACATGCTCAGGCCGCCTTCCTCAGTTGCTGCGCATAGCCCTTGAGCACCTCGTCGCGCAGCACGTTCCAGATCTGCGTATGCAATTCGACGAAGCGCGGATGCGTGCTCACTTCCGCCACGACGCGCGGACGTGGCAGGTCGATGGCGAACTCGCCGATCGGATGCGTCGCCGGGCCGGCCGACAGCACCACCACGCGATCGCTCATGGCGATGGCTTCGTCCAGGTCGTGGGTGATGAAGAGCACAGCCTTCCGGCGCGCCGCCCAGAGGTCGAGCACCTCGTTCTCCATCAGCTGACGCGTCTGCACATCGAGTGCGCTGAAGGGCTCGTCCATCAGGATGATGTCGGGGTCCAGCACCAGTGTCTGCGCGAGTGCAACCCGCTTGCGCATGCCGCCCGACAGCTGGTGCGGATAGCGATCGCCAAAGCCTGACAGGCCGACCCGCGCCAGCCACTGGACGGCCTGCGCCCTGGCATCGGCATCGGGGATGCCGCGGTATTGCAGCCCGACCATCACGTTGTCGAGTGTGCTGCGCCACGGCATCAGCGCCTCGGTCTGGAACATGTAGCCCGCGCGGGTGTTGATGCCCTCGAGAGGCTTGCCGGACACCTTGACGCTGCCGGACGAAGGCGCCAGAAGGCCGGCACCGACATTCAGCAGCGTCGACTTGCCGCAGCCGGTCGGCCCGACGACCGAGACGAATTCACCTTCGCGAATGCGCAATGTGGTGTCGGCGACCGCGGTATAGCGCTGGCCCGGATCGTCCTTGGAGCGGAAGGTGCAGCTGATGTCGATCAGTTCGAGCGCGTGGTCTGGATGGGAGGACATGGTCGGAATATCGCTATGCGATGCCTAAAGAAAAAAACCCGGCCGCGGCCGGGTTGTGTGCGCGTGCGGCGTCAGGCCTTGAATCTGTCCTTGGCGCGCTTCGCGAACTCATTCGTGTAAGTCTTGGCAAGGTCGATCTTGTCGGCCCTTACGCTGGTATCGAAACTCGCGATGGCGGAAAGCGCCGTTTTCGGCCCGTCCACCGGCACGAGCCCATCGGTGGCGATCGACTCGCGCACTTTGTCGAATGACGCGAGGTACAACGCACGATCACCCAGAAGGAAGGTCTCGGGCACCGTCTTGATGATGTCGCCAGGACCCGCGGTCTGCAGCCATTTCAAGCCGTGAACGATCGCATTGGCCAGCGCCTGGCACGTGTTGGGATTCTTCTGGATGAACTCGGCCGACGCGTAGAGGCAGGCTGCCGGCATCGTTCCACCGAAGACTTCCTGCGTCCCCTTCAAGGTGCGGGTATCGCTGATGATCTTCACGTCGCCCTTCTGCTCCAGCATCGTCATGACAGGGTCGGTGTTGCTGATCGCATCGATCTGACCGGAGCGAAGCGCAGTCAGCGCACCGGCCGCCACGCCGACACCGATGTAGCTCACATCGCTGGCCTTCAGCCCGCCGCGGGAAAGCACGAGATTCGCAACCATGTTGGTCGACGAACCCGGAGCCGACACGCCGATCTTCTTGCCCCTGAGGTCTGCGATACCGCTGTAGCCCGCCATGTTCTTCGTCGACACGCCCACGGCGATCTGCGGTGCGCGCCCCTGCAGAACGAAGGACTGGAACACCTGGTTCTTGGCCTGCAGGTTGATCGTGTGCTCGAAGGCGCCCGAGCACACGTCGGCCGAGCCACCCACCACGGCTTGCAGCGCGCGAGCGCCACCCGAGAAGTCGGATATTTCCACATCGAGGCCTTCGGCCTTGAAGTAGCCCAGCTGTTCGGAGATGGTCAACGGCAGGTAGTAGAACGCGGCCTTCCCGCCGACCGCGATTGAAACTTTCGTCTTTTCGAGCTTGGGCTGTGCGAATACGTGCGGGAAAGCGATCGATGCGGCACCGAGTGCGGCGACGGCAGAAAAGGTGCGGCGATTGAGCATGAAGCAGGTCCCTTGAGCTCGTTGGTCTTGATGTCGATCGAGCTTAGGCGGGGCCGTGATGCACCTGCATCGGGAACATCCCGCGCGCGGGTTTTCACGTAACTCGGCGGGCGCGTCGCGGGCTCCCGGCGGGCCTATCGACCCGCGAAAACAATCGCGATGTTGACCAGGAAACCCAGCGCCCAGAACGCGCTGCGCAGCGACGGCAGGCCACGCACGTACAACGCGATGTACACCAATCTCAGCAGGACATAAGCCACCGCCAGGAGATTCAACGTGCCCTGCGCGGCGCCGAGCTGGTGCGCCATGATGACGGCTCCGATGAAGAAGGGCAGGCCTTCGAAACTGTTGGCCTGCGCAGCGTTGGCGCGGGCGCGCCAGCCGCTCTGGCGCCCTGCCCATTCACGTGGGGCCTGGTTGTCACGCGGAACAAACCCGCCACCCAACTTCGCCAGATATGCACACAGATAAGGCAGCGCTACGGCGATAAGCACACACCAGTAGGCCAGGGTCAGGGCAGGAAAACTCAACCAGGTCTCCACATCGCGCCGCTCAGGCGCCGTTACGTCCCGTCGGGACTCTTACCTTCTGTCAACCAGCGCATGCGCGATGGTTCCCAAATCCACATACTCGAGTTCACTCCCGGCGGGCACGCCTCGCGCCAGCCGCGTCACCATGAGACCGCGCTGTCTGAGAGCTTCCCCGATGACATGCGCCGTCGCCTCGCCCTCGGCAGTGAAGTTGGTGGCAAGAATGACTTCGGTCACCGTGCCGTCGAGCGCGCGGTCGAACAGCTTCTGCAGGCCGATATCGCGCGGGCCTATGCCGTCGAGCGGACTGAGCTTGCCCATCAGCACGAAGTAGTAGCCCCGGAAGGCGCCGGTACGTTCGAGCGCGGCCTGATCGGCCGGCGTTTCGACCACGCAGAGCTTGGTC
>CAIQMJ010000039.1 GCA_903872875.1 uncultured Variovorax sp. | reverse complement strand
TGTCCGCGCACGAGGCGCTGGTCGAGCGTGTCGCCCGCGAGATGACGCGCGCCGGCCGCATCGCCTGGCGCAACCTCAGCCTTCGCGCGCGACTCGCTGGCGCGAGCGAGGGCGACAAGCCGCGCTGGTGCCTCGCGCGGCCGGATGTCTTCTCGATCCGCAACACCAGTGTCGAGGCGTATGCCCAGCCGATCGTCCATGAGATCAAGGTGCGCCGCGCCGACCTCATCGCCGATCTGCGAAAGCCGGACAAGCGGGCTGCCTATCTCGATCTGGGCGGCGAGTGCTGGTACGTGCTCGGCGCCGACGCGCGTGGTCGCTGCATCGGCTCGCCGGACGAGATTCCGGCCGAATGCGGCGTGATGGTCGAGGAAGCCGGGCGACTGGTCGTCGCGCGTGCTGCGGTGCATCGGCCGCTCGCGCGCATGCCGTTCCCGGTCTGGATGGCGCTGGCCAAGGCGCAGCCGGTGGCGGGTTTCGAAGAAGCGTTGCAATCGCAACTGGTCTGATCCCTGCGGAACGCAGGGCCAGGGTCGCGCGAACGACTCGGGTCACCTCCCATGCATCAGTTCGAGCGGGCGTCGCTGGCCTGCTGCCGCCACTCGCGTGGACCCATGCCGCATTGCATCTTGAAGGCCCTGGACAGCGCAGCTTCGCTGCCATAGCCGACGTCCGTCGCGATCATCTTCAACTGGCGGCCTTCGCGCAGCGCCCGCTGCGCCAGCCGGATCCGCCAACCCTGCAGGTAGGCGCCGGGGGTGCTGCCGACGATGTCGCGGAAGGTGCCGGCAAAAACGCTGCGGGACATCCCCGCCAGGTTTGCCAGCGTCTCCAGCGACCATTCGCGGGCTGGCTGCCCATGCATCGCCACCAGCGCCTTGCGCAACCTCGGATGCGACAGTCCGGCCAGCATGCCGCCGCGGACGCCGTCCGTTTCCATCAGATGCCGCAGGAGCTGGATCAGCACGACCTCGAACAACCGGTCGACCAAGGCGTGCCGACCGCAGTTGCTGCCGAACGCTTCCTCGAACAGGCGGGCCAGCATGTGTTCTGCACCTTCGATGCTTTCCAGCGGTACGCAGACGACATCGGGCAATGCGCTTGCGATGGGATTCGCTGCGCCGCCCTCGAAAGTCAATTCGGCGCACGCCAGATCGGCGCCGCGCGCCACGTCCGTGACGAAGCGGCGTGACAAGGGCCGTGGATAGAACACCAGGCTGGGAACGTCGATCTGCAGGGTAGGACCGCCCGGATGGATGACCTCCATCGCGCCCGACCGGACCAGATGCATCTGGCCTCCTTCACCCGATGCGGAGAGATCCGCGATGCCGCACAGGGCACCGGAATGAAACATGCGCGCCCGCACCGGGAAGTGGGCTAGCAACGCATCCAGGCGATCCGTGCATGCATCGTCCAATCGGTACTCCTGATCAAGTTTTCAGGATTTTATGTGATTTAAAGTCCTTATTTCGCACATAAAGTAGATCCTGCCAAACGGCCTCATCCATTCCTCCAGCCTTGGGGGACGACATGCAACCAAGGATCGACTTCATGAAACTCACGTACAGGCTCGTTGCCGCTTCCGCGCTGACCCTGGCCTCCACCTTGTCGCTGGCGGCCGGCAGCCCCGGTGTCGAACGCCACACCCAGGCCTTCCTCGACGCCCTGGCCCAGGGAGGAGGTCCGCCGATCGAGACCTTGTCGCCTGCCAGCGCGCGCCAGGTGCTCCTGGACGCTCAGAAGGGTGCCAAGCTACCGCCCGCCGAAGTGAGCCAGAAGACCATCACCGTCGACGGCAGGCGGATCGTGCTCGACATCGTGCGCCCGGCTGGTGCCAAGGGCGTGCTGCCGGGCTTCATCTTCGTCCATGGCGGCGGCTGGATCCTGGGCGATTTCCCGACGCATGAGCGATTCGTGCGCGATCTCGTGACCGACTCCGGCGCGACTGCGATCTTCGTGAACTACACACCGTCGCCCGAGGCCCGGTATCCGGTCGCCATCAACGAGATCTACGCAGCGACCCGCTGGGTGGCTGAGAACGGTGCGCAGATCGACGTGGACGGCAAGCGACTGGCCATCGCGGGAAACAGCGTGGGCGGCAACATGGCGACGGCGGTTGCGCAGATGGCCAAGGCCCGGAGCGGCCCGTCGCTGCGCGCGCAGGTGCTGTTCTGGCCAGTGACCCATGCCAGCTTCGAGAACGCTTCGTATGGCGAGTTCGCCAACGGTCACTTCCTTACCCAGGGAATGATGAAGTGGTTCTGGGATGCCTACACCGTGGACCCGAAGCAGCGCCGGGAGATCCACGCATCGCCTCTGCTTGCGACGCTCGAGCAATTGAGCGGCTTGCCGCCGACGCTGGTCCAGACCGCGGAGAAGGACGTGTTGCGCGACGAGGGCGAGGCCTATGCGCGCAAGCTGGACGCAGCCGGCGTGGAGGTCGTCGCGACCCGCTACAACGGCATGATCCATGACTTCGGCCTGCTCAACGTACTGGCCGATCTGCCGGCCACGCGAGCGGCGTTGCATCAGGCCGCCGAAGAACTCCGGATGCGCCTGAAGTAGGCGCCGATCCTGCGGACTTCCGCGGATCGATTGATGGAGCGGGTGAAGGGAATCGAACCCTCGTCAGTTGCTTGGGAAGCAACAGCTCTGCCATTGAGCTACACCCGCGGGACCGGGGCGGATTCTAGCCTCAGCCCTCGCCTTGGCCCTGGAGCTGCGTGCCCCCATGCGGTCGGTGTCAGTGCCGCACGGTGCGCAGCTTGCCCTTGAGCCAGCGGATGGAGGACACCGCGGCGCTGGCGACGATCAGCAGGAAGATCACCATCGAGATCAAGCCGAGGATGAGAGTCAGGTCATGTTCCATCGGGATGAAAAAGATGAGCGCAAACAGCACGGCGAGCGCGGCTGCCAGGGCTGCGTTGACTTTCCAGTTCATGTGTCGATATCCCTTCTTTCGCCGGAGTTTTCACTCCTGTTTTGTCTCGATTTTTTTGCCGCATCCTATGCGCTCACGAGCGTTAGTCCCATACAACGTTCGACTTGCCTGCGTCGACGACGGGATCCGCGGAGTCCCTTCTTCGCTCCGTTGGACCCATCGCGGCGACGTCGGTCACGCCGATTCAGGTAGTACGTCAAAAAAGACCGATTGGATGCAATCCGGGGGCGTTGTTGTGGGTCGGTCAGTCGTCCTCGTCCATGCTGGAGGCGATGCGCAGCAGGCTGAAGAATGCAAGGCTGGCGAAGGCGGCGGCGACGCACAGAAGGGCGGTAATCATGGTTGTCTTCCTCTCGTTGCTAAGGTGGATCACCAACGGCTCTTGGCCATGTAGGGGTTGGTGGGGCTGTAGTTGTTCCGGACCGTTACGTAACGCCGATCTACAACCAGATACATTCCGCCGCGATGGGGGCGCGGAGCATGAAAGAATTTCTTCAATGCCGACGCGCATTTGCGAAAGATTGCAGGAAAGTGACGGGATGCTTTCATGGCGTTTTTCGGGTCTCTTGCGTTTCAGTCCGCAATAGCCGTACCACCGCAAACGGCCTATTTCCTATGTACGAAGAAGTGCTTCGTGAGAGGAGAAATGGCTTGACCGCACCGAAAAATCCATGCGCTGGGGCTATTCCCGATGCACGTCATTTTTTGGATACATAAGTACCCAAAAACTGTTCTCTCTCGCATCATTTGCATGTATGCGCCCTCTAATTGGCCTGTACACGCCGAAATACCGCTTAACATTAGTTACCACCAAGGACTTCGAGCGGGGACTCAGCGTTTGAGCAAAAAGCAATTGCCGATCGGCATGGTGTCGGAGAGGCTGCGCGGCCGGCTGGACTACTGGCTGATCCTGGCGGGCGTCCTGCTGTGCGTTGGAATCATCGGCGTGACTGCTTCCCTGGCCTATGTCCTGAAGCACCGTGGCACAGATGGCGAAGCCCGTGCGCTGTCGACGCTGGCACTCGTCGTCGCGGAGCAGACCGACCGGACTTTCCAGGCGCTCGATGCGTTGCACGGCGGCATCCTCCAGAGCTTTCCGGCCGACGCCTTGCGCTCCGCGGACGATCTCGCCCAGTACGCCGCCCGGCAGGAAGTCTTCGAGGCTCTGCGCAACAAGAAGCAGGGCCTGGTGTTCGTCAACTTCATCCAGATACTGGACGCTTCGGGCAACGTCCTGGTGACTTCGCGCGCCTGGCCCGACAAGGTGCTGAACGTAAGCGATCGCAAGTACTTCCGCGCCCTGGCGAGCAGCGACGTGCTCAACTACATCAGCGAACCGGTCCGCAGCCGCCTGGATGGCCAGTGGATCCTGTATCGGCTGGAGAAGATCCGCAGCCCCTCCGGCGCCATGCTTGGCGTGATTGCAAGCGCGATCCAGTTGTCCTATTTCGAGAACTTCCTTGCTTCCATCAGTGCCGGGGAAAGCAATTCGATCAACCTTGTGCGCAACGACGGAGAACTGCTGCTGCGCGTGCCGCGCATCGAGAGCGCGCT
>CAIQMJ010000038.1 GCA_903872875.1 uncultured Variovorax sp. | reverse complement strand
CGCCCTGCAGCAAGGCACGGTCGACGGCCAGGAGAACCCGCTGCCGGTGATCATCTCGGCCAAGTTCGACCAGGTGCAGAAACACCTGACGCTGACGGGCCACGTCTATTCGCCCTGCATCTTCCTGATGAACAAGGCGGTCTTCGACAAACTGGCGCCGGCCGACCAGCAAGCTTTCCTCGATGCGGCCAAGGAGGGTACCAAGGCCAATCGCGCGCGGGTCGACGAGGACGACGCCAAGGGCGTCGCCGATCTCCGCGCCAAGGGCATGACGGTGATCGACAACGTCGACAAGTCGAAGTTCGTCGCGGCGCTGGCGCCGGTCAATGCCGAGTTCGAGAAACAGTTCGGCAAGCCCGCCCTCGACGCCATTCGCAACTACAAGTGACCAAGGCATACGCCGGGGAATTCGCTCCGGCGTGGATGATTTCCGCCCGTCTGGCAATTGCCGGCGGGCTTTTCTGTTTACACATCACGGCTTCGAGATGAAAGACAAATTCCTTGGCATCGAACGCTGGACCACCCGCGTATCGATGCTGCTGGCCTGCGCAATGCTGGTCGTCGCGTCGGCACTGGGCGTGTTCCAGATCGTCACGCGCTTCGTTCTCGAACAACCCGCCGAGTGGAGCGAAATCCTGATCCGCGTGAGCCTGATCTGGATGGTCTTCCTTGGCATTCCCATGGCTTTCCGACAGGGCGCGATGGTCAGCGTCGACGTGCTGTACCGCTGGAGCCCGGCGCGCATGCAGCGCGTGCTCGACGGCGTCGTGAGCCTGGCAGCGCTGGCGCTGATGCTGGTCGTGCTCTGGTACGGCTGGGACTACGCGATGCGTGGCCGCGTGCAATCGATGGCGGGGCTCGAAAGCCTGTCCATGGTCTGGGCCTATCTCGCGCTGCCGGTCGGTGCGATGTTCAGCCTGTTCGGCATCGCCGGCAACTTTCTCGATCCCAAGCGCCTTGAACTGGAGACCGCGCAATGACGCCCGTGATGGTTGGAACGATGGTGCTGTGCTTTGCACTGTCGGTGTCAGTGGCCGTGTCAATCGGGCTCGCCTCGATCCTCGGCATCCAGGTCGCTCAGGCTAACATGCTGATCTCCGCGAAGGAGATGTTCAATTCGATCAACAAGTTTCCGCTGGCCGCGATCCCGTTCTTCATCCTGGCCGGCAACCTGATGGAGACCGGCGGCATCTCGCGGCGGCTGGTCGAGTTCGCCAAGAGCATCGTGGGTGGCGTGCAGGGCGGCCTGCCGATGACCTGCGTGCTGACCTGCATGATCTTCGCCGCCGTGTCGGGCTCGTCGGTGGCAACCACCTTCGCGATCGGCGCCATCCTGATCCCGGCGCTCATCAAGCACGGCTACCCGACCAGCTACGCGGCCGCGCTGCAGGCCACCAGCGCAGAACTCGGCGTGATCATCCCGCCGTCGATCCCGATGATCCTCTACGGCGTGAGCGCCGAAGTGTCGATCGGCGAGTTGTTCATCGCAGGCTTCGGGCCCGGCCTTCTGATCAGCGCCGCGCTGATGCTCTTCGTCTGGGTCTATTGCAAGTTCAAGGGCTGGGGCAAGACCGACGGCGACGGACGCATGCCCTTCGGCAAGGCGCTATGGCAAGCGGGCTGGGCGCTCCTGATGCCTGTGATCATCCTGGGCGGCATCTACGGCGGCATCTTCACGCCGACCGAAGCCTCGGCAGTCGCGGTCTTCTATGCGCTGGTGGTGGGCCTCGTGATCTACCGCGAGATCAAGTTCGTGGACCTGTACGCGATCCTGCGCAAGTCGGTGCTCTCGTCCGCCGTGATCATGTTCATCATCGCCAATGCCGGGCTGTTCGCCTTCCTCATCACGCGCGCTGGCGTGCCCGACGCGATCGGCCACTGGCTCGAGAGCGTACTCAAGTCGCCGGCGATGTTCCTGCTCGGCGTCAATGCCGCACTGTTCGTGATCGGGATGTTCATCGAGACCAGCGCGGCCATCATCGTGCTGGCGCCGATCCTGGCACCCGTGGCCCAGCACTTCGGCATCGACCCGGTGCATTTCGGACTGATCATGGTCGTGAACCTCGCCCTGGGCATGATCACCCCGCCTTTCGGCGTGAACCTGTTCGCAGCCTGCACGGTCGCGCGCATCTCGCTCGACCGGATCGTGCGGCATCTCGTGCCCTTCGTGCTGGTGATCCTGGCCTGCCTGATGGTGATCACCTACGTGCCATGGGTTTCGCTCGCGCTGCGCGACCTGGTCTACGCGAAATAGAGCGCCAATTCCACTACACTCGCCCGGGTCAGGAGAGAGTCCCGCCCCGCGGGACCGCCGAAGGCGCAGGAACCATCCGAACGCTCAGGCAAAAGGACTGACGAGGCGCCCGTTCACACGGGCGTTTCCTTGCTGGAGAGAGATGGCCATGTCGCGCGGCTCGCACGAGATTCGCACGATGGAGGCCATCCACCGAAGGAGCAAACCCCGATCGTGGGGCGAATCTCTCAGGTAGAGCGGACAGCAGGGGTGGCCCATGATTTGCGTCATGGATTGAAACTGCCCCTTTGCTCCTGGAGTGCGCCTTGGCCGCTGCATCCGCCGATCTGCTCAAGACACCTCTTCACGACCTGCACGTCGAACTCGGCGCGCGCATGGTTCCGTTTGCCGGCTACTCGATGCCGGTGCAGTACCCCGCCGGCCTGATGGCCGAACACAGGCACACCCGCACGGCCGCGGGCCTGTTCGACATCTCCCACATGGGCCAGTTGCGGCTGGTCGGCCCCGACGCCGCAGCGGCCTTCGAAAGCCTCATGCCGGTCGACGTGATCGGCCTGCAGCCCGGCAAGCAGCGCTACGGCCTGCTGCTGAACGACGCGGGCGGCATCCTCGACGACCTGATGTTCTTCAATGAAGGCGGCGACTCTCTCTTCGTGATCGTCAACGGCGCCTGCAAGGTGGCCGACATCGCACACATCCAGACGCGGATCGGCTCCCGCTGCAGCGTGCAGCCGATGCCCGACCACGCGCTGCTCGCGCTCCAGGGTCCGCAGGCGGCTGCCGTGCTGGCGCGCCTGTCGCCCGGTATCGAGCGCTTCGTCTTCATGACCGGCGGTGCGGTGCAGATCGGCGGCATCGCCGCCTTCGCCACCCGCAGCGGCTACACCGGCGAGGACGGCTTCGAGATCTCCGTTGCCGCCTCGGATGCCGAGGCGCTTGCGCGACTGTTGCTCGCGCAACCGGAAGTCCAGCCGATCGGCCTGGGCGCACGCAACTCGTTGCGGCTCGAAGCCGGCCTGTGCCTGTATGGCAACGACATCGACGAGGGAACGACGCCGGTCGAGGCTTCGTTGAACTGGGCCATCCAGAAGGTGCGCCGCACCGGCGGCGCGCGTGCAGGCGGCTTCCCTGGCGCCGAGAAGATCCTCGCGCAACTCACCGCATCGACAGGCACCGCCGGCCACATCGACCACGACACGCTGACCCGCCGCCGGGTCGGCCTGGTCGCGCTGGAACGCGTTCCGGTGCGCGACGGCACGCCGCTCGAATCCTTCGAGGGCCAGCCGATCGGCCAGGTCACCAGCGGCCTGCTCGGCCCCAGCGTCGATCGGCCGATCGCCATGGGCTACGTGGCCACCGCATTCGCCGAACCCGGCACGCGCCTGCAGGCCATCGTGCGTGGCAAGCCGGTTCCCATGGAAGTCTGCACGCTGCCCTTCCTGCCCGCCCGATACTTCCGGGGCTGAGCACTTTCGCCAGATCCACAGACTTACTTTTCAAAGGAGTTCCCGATGACCATCAAGTACACCAAGGACCACGAATGGGTCCAGAGCGAAGGCGATGCGCCGCTCACCGTCGGCATCACCGTGCATGCGCAGGACGCGCTGGGTGACGTCGTGTTCGTCGACCTGCCCGAGATCGGCGCGACCTTCGCCCAGGGCGAAGTGGCCGGTGTCGTCGAATCGGTGAAGGCCGCGGCCGACGTGTACATGCCGATCAGCGGCGAGATCACCGAAGTGAACGAGGCGCTGCGCGCCGATCCGTCGCTGGCCAACAGCGATCCGAACGGCGCCGGCTGGTTCTTCAAGGTCAAGCCGTCCGACCCGCTGCAGTTCGACGCGCTCCTGGAGGCCGCGGACTACGACAAGTTCGCTGCAGAGTCTTGAGCCTCCCGGCTTGCCACTTCGTGTGCTTCGCCACCTCCCGAGGAGGGGGCTCGGCCGCCTTGGGGCGGCCCGGCGCCGGCCGAAACCTTCGCCCGTTGACACTGCTTTCCATTCGTTTAGATCACTGACCCTTCGCGCCATGCCGACACCCTTTCCCTCCCTGCACGACCTCGAGAACGCCGAGGAATTCCTGGCTCGCCACATCGGCATCGATGCGACGGACGAGGCGCGGATGCTGCCGGTGATCGGCGCGGCGACGCGGGCCGAACTGATCGACGGCATCGTGCCCGCGGCGATCCGCCGAACGGCGCCGATGCTGTTGCCCGCGCCGGTCACCGAGGCGGCTGCGCTGGCCGAACTCAAGGCGATCGCGGCGAAGAACAAGGTGCGCAAGAGCTTCATCGGCCAGGGCTACTACGGCACGCATACGCCGGGCGTGATCCTGCGCAACGTGCTCGAGAACCCGGCCTGGTACACGGCCTACACGCCCTACCAGGCCGAGATCTCGCAAGGCCGCATGGAGGCGCTGGTCAACTTCCAGACCATGGTCGTCGACCTGACCGGCATGGCGATCGCCAACGCCTCGATGCTCGACGAAGCCACGGCCGCGGCCGAGGCGATGACGCTCGCCAAGCGCAGCGTCAAGTCGAAGAGCAACACCTTCGTCGTCGCTGGCGACTGCCATCCGCAGACGATCGAGGTGATTCGCACACGCGCCGCGCCACTCGGCATCGCGGTGGTCGTCGCCAACTCGGCGCCCGAGTGGGAAGCGGCCATGGCCGGCGACTGCTTCGCGGCGCTGATCCAGTACCCGGCCTCCAGCGGCTGGGTCGAGGACTGGAGCGCCGACGTGAAGCGCCTGCACGACAAGCAGGCCGCGGCGATCTTCGCAACCGACCTGCTCGCGCTCACGCTGCTGGTTCCGCCCGGCGAATGGGGCGCCGACATCGTCGTCGGCAGCACGCAACGCTTCGGCATGCCGATGGGTGCCGGCGGGCCACACGCGGCCTTCCTGGCCTGCCGCGACGAATTCAAGCGCTCGATGCCCGGCCGCCTGGTCGGCGTGAGCGTCGACGTGCACGGCCAACCGGCCTACCGGCTCGCACTGCAGACGCGCGAGCAGCACATCCGGCGCGAGAAGGCGACATCCAACATCTGCACCGCGCAGGTGCTGCCGGCGGTCGTCGCGAGCATGTACGCGGTCTATCACGGGCCGCAGGGGCTGATCCGCATCGCACGCCGCGTCGCGTCGTACACGGCGATCCTGGCGGCCGGGCTGGCCCAGCTGGGATACACCCAGACCCACCACGGCAGCGCCTTCGACACGATCTGCCT
>CAIQMJ010000037.1 GCA_903872875.1 uncultured Variovorax sp. | reverse complement strand
TCCTTGAGGTTGAACAGGCGGCGGAACATCCCCGCCGAACCCATACCCTAAGAAGCGCTCGTGCCACCGGCGTGCGCCGCCTCTCCCCTTTGGCGTAGGACGGCGGCGATCATCCGCATCCGCGCGCCTGCTGCAGCCGTTCAAGCCGCAGCCGCCTCAATCCACTCTCCCACCCTGTGTCCTGCGACCCTGGCGCAAGGCCGTCACCTCGATCTCAACCTTCGCCTCGGCGACCGCGAGCGCGCAGCACACCGTCGTGTTGGCCGGACGGTTGGGGGCCAGGCGACGCTTCAGCACCTGGCTGACGCCGGGCACATCGGCCCGGTCGGGAACGTAGACATGTACGCGCACCACGTCGGCCATGCTCGCTCCGGCCTGTGCCAGTGCAGCGGCGATGGTGTCGAGCGCACGGTCGCTCTGCGCCTCCGCTGTCGGCGGGAACAGGCCCGTCGAGAAGTCGGCCCCGACGGTGCCGGAGACGAACACCCAATCGCCGTCGACCACCGCACGCGAATAGCCCGCGAGCGCCTCCCAGGGCGAACCGCTGTCGATGAACTGCCGCGTCATCGTCCCGTCCCGCTGCGGCTACTGCGGCTTGAAGCCCGAATCGCGGATGACCTTGCCCCAATGGCGCGTGCCGTCCGCCACCCACTGCTGCACCTCCTTGCCGGGAACGGGCGCGACCTCGTTGCCCATCTTCGCGAGGCGCTCCTGCACGTCGGGCTGCATCAGCACGCTGGCGACGGCCTGGTCGAAGCGGTCGCAGAAATCCTGGGGCATGCCGCGCGGGCCGAAGAAGGCGAGCCACGGGTTGTCGATGCCGCTGAAGCCGAGTTCCTGGAAGGTCGGTATCTCCGGCGCGATCTTGTTGCGCGACGTTCCCGAGGTCGCAAGGATGCGGACCTTGCCCATGCGCTGGTGTTCGATGAGTTCGGTCATCGAGGCGATGGCGATCGGCACCTGGCCGCCCAGCAGGTCCTGCACCAGCGGTGCGCCGCCCTTGTAGGGCACCGAGTTCATCGGCACGCCATAGGCGCTGCCGAGTATCTGGCCGATGAACTGCGGCACGCTGCCGGCAGCCGGCACGCCGTAGTTGGCCTCGTTCGGATGCGCCTTCACCCAGGCGCCCAGCTCGGCCATGCTGGTGACGCCGGTGCTGTTCGACACGGCCAGCACGTTGTAGTAGCGCGCCACGCCCGACATCGCGGTGAAGTCGGTCACGCCGTTGTAGTTGGCCGAGGCGATGGTCAGCGGAATGATCACCTGCGTGTGGTCGATCGACAGCATCACGGTCGAGCCGTCGGCCGGTGCGGCCTTGAGCTGCTGCGCGGCGATCTGGCCACCCGCGCCAGGCTTGTTGTCGATGATGAAGACCTGTCCGTCCATCGCCTTGCCGAGCTTGTCGACGATGGCGCGCGCCACCACGTCGGTCGCACCACCCGGCGGAAAGCCCACCAGCACGCGGACGGTGCCGGTGTAGGGCTTGGCCCCCGCGCGCAACGGCCAGGCGGCCAGCGATGAAAGGGAAAGGCCGGCGGCAAGCACCTGGCCGAATTGGCGTCGCTTCATGGTCGATAACTCCTGGGTGAATCGGATTCGGTGCGGGCCGCCACCGATGTGGCGATGGCGAGGCGGCCCTGGATCAGCAGCACTTCGACCTCGTGGCAGCGCACCAGGCGCAGCCAGCGCGCATCGTCCATGCCGGGATCGCGGGCGGCGTGCAGCGTGACGCGGCAGCGGGCAGCACTGTTGCCGTCGCTGCCATCGGCCGGCAGTGGCTCGACCGTGGCCAGGATGCGCGGCGTGAGCGCTTCGGGCGAACCGCCGACGTGGTAGTCGATGCGCAGCCGCGCGGCATCGCCGACCGGCCGTACCCAGCCCGGCTGGTCGTCGAACAGCGACCGGCCGCGCACGATGCCGTCGCCGGCCGGCTGCGTGTCCCATGCACCCAGCGCCCATGTGCCCAGTTGCAGACCGTCGGCCAGGAAGGCGAAGGCCTGCGGCGCAGGCACGTCGCACAGCACCGATGCGCGGTGCACGCCGGGGCCGTCGGGCAGGGTGTCGAGTTCGTGCGCCATGGCGTCAGTGCGTGAGCCGGTGCAGCGCGCGCAGCGCACCGACCACCTCGTCCGCCGTGTTGTAGAAATGCGGCGCGATGCGGATCACGTCGTTGCGCGCCGACACCACGTAGCCGGCTTGCAGCATTCGCGCCTCCAGTTGCGCCGCCCCGGGCACACGGATCGCCGTGTTGCTGCCCTTGGCCGCGGGGTCCGCCGGGCTCGCGACCTCGAGCCCGAGCCGTGCGGCCTCTTCCAGTGCGACCGCGGAAAGCCCCGCGAGATAGGCCTGGATCTCCGGCACGCCGATCTCGTTGAGCAACGCCATGCTGGCGCGCGCCACGGCCGCGCACATCATCGGCGGCGTACCAGTGTTGAAGCGCGCGGCGCTGTCCGCGAAGTCCAGTTGCGTGGGCGAGAACGCGAACGGGTTCACACGCCCGAACCAGCCCGTGACCGCCGGCGTGAGCTGCCGTGCAAGCTCGCGCCGCACATAGAGGAAGGCGATGCCCGGGATGCCCAGCAGGTACTTCTGCGCGCCGGCCGCCAGGATGTCGATCTGCTGCGCGCCCACGTCGATCGCCACCGCGCCGGCCGACTGGTAGGCGTCGACGAACTGCAGTGCACCGTTCTCGCGTGCCGCCTGGCCGGTGGTGGCGATGTCGACGAGCTGGCCGTCGTAGAAGCAGGCATGCGACACCGAGACCAGCGCCGTTTGCGCGTTCACCGCCCGGGCGATCTGCGCACTGGTACCCGTGCTGCCGGCCTGCGCCTCGACGAAGCGGATCTTCGCGCCGCGCGGCTGCTGCGCGAGCCACACATGGCACAGCGAGGGGAAATCGAGCGTGGTGGTCACGACCTCGGGCCGGCCGGCGTCGAAGCGCAGAGACGATGCAATGCTCGACGCCGCGTCCGACACGCTGCCCAGCACCGCGATGTCTTCCGCATCGGCATGGATCATGCGAGCGAACTCGGCGCAGGCCAGCGCGACCTGCTCCATCCAGTAGCCCCAGTCGGCGCCGCGTTGCTGCCAGACGGCCAGGTAGTCGTCGATCGCCTGGCGCACCGGCAGGCTCAGGGCGCTCTGCGAGCAGCTGGACAGCTGCGCGGTTTCTGCAAGGATGGGGAACAGTTTCCGGTAGGAGGTGAATGGATGCGTCATGAAGTCGTCCCGCGCTGCAGCGAGGATCTGTGGCAGTGAAAGATGGCACGCCGGCCGCGGCCGTGCCATCGGCATGGATCGAGGTGCCTCACATGGGTTGGGATGCGCTCACGCGCGGCGGCACGCGCACCGTACGCTTCGACAAGGGCCAGACCGTGTTCTCGCAAGGCCAGCCGGTTCTGCACGTGCACGTGGTGCGCGAAGGCCGCATCCGGCTCGTTTTGCTCTCGGCGGCCGGCCATGAGAAGCACATGGCGATCGTCGGACCCAACGGCCTGGTCGGCGAGTGCAGCGCCTTTCTCGACGGCCGGCACTCGGTCACTGCCATCGCGTCGTCGGACGTGGTCACGCAGCAGGTCGAACTCGCCCAGTACCGGCATTGCCTCGAAAGCGATCCGCAGAGCCTGCGGCAGGCGATGTGGCTGGTCGGCGTGAAGCTGCGCGTCCTGGCCAACCAGAACCTGCTGCTGAGCCAGGCCACCGCGACGCAGCGCGTCGTCCACCACCTGGTGCAGCTGGCCGACACCTACGGCGAACGCATGGCGGACGGCGTCGCCATCGGCATCCCGTTCACCCACCAGGAGATGGCCAACATCGCCGGCCTGAGCCGCGTGATGACGTCGAACGTGCTGGCCGAGCTGCAGGCGCAGGGCCTGATCGGCAAGGCCGGCGCGCACTGCGTGGTGCGCGACCTGCCCGAGCTGCGCGGGCGCACGGCCGGCGTCTGAGTCGTCAGAAGGCCGGTGGGTGCGTAAGGTGGGGGTCACGCGGCCAGTCTAGGAAGACCGCGCACCGCCGTATGTCAAGCCGTTTACAACGGCCGAGATTCAGGTCCAGGTCCAGGTCGGGCGACCGACGCCCGGCCCGACCCCGGGTCGCGCTCAGCGCGCCAGCACGGGCCCCAGCGCCACACCCGTGTGCGTGCCGAGCCGCACGACCTCTTCGGGCGGCGCCGCAGCCACCACCCGGCCGCCGCCGTTGCCGCCCTCGGGCCCCAGGTCGATCAGCCAGTCGGCCTCGGCGATCACGTCGAGGTCGTGCTCGATCACCACCACGCTGTGGCCGCCGTTCACCAGCCGGTGCAGCACGTGGATCAGCTTCTCGACGTCGGCCATGTGCAAGCCGACCGTCGGCTCGTCGAGCACGTACAGCGTGTGCGGCGCCTTCTGGCCGCGGCGCGTGATGTCGTCGCGCACCTTGCTCAGTTCGGTGACCAGCTTGATTCGCTGCGCCTCGCCGCCGCTCAGCGTGGGCGAAGGTTGGCCGAGCGTGAGATAGCCCAGTCCCACGTCCTTGAGCAGCTGCAGCGGATGGCCGATGTTCGGCATGCTCGCGAAGAAGTCGACCGCCTCGTCGACCTCCATCTGCAGCACGTCGCCGATGCTCTTGCCGCGCCAGCTCACGGCCAGCGTCTCGGGGTTGAAGCGCGCACCGTGGCAGACCTCGCAAGGCACCTTCACGTCGGGCAGGAAGCTCATCTCGATGGTGCGCACACCGGCGCCGTCACAG
>CAIQMJ010000036.1 GCA_903872875.1 uncultured Variovorax sp. | reverse complement strand
GCCAATTCGTCGCCGTTGCCGAGGAACTCAATTTCCGCCGTGCGGCCACCCGGCTGCACATGTCGCAGCCACCGCTCACGACAGCGGTGCAACGGCTGGAGGAACTGGTCGGCACGGCACTGCTGGAACGCAGCCGCACGCACGTCAAGCTCACGCCGGCCGGCCTGCTCTTTCTCGACGAGGCCCGGCGCACGCTGCTGCAGGCGCAGCGCTCGCTCGACATCGCGCGCCTTGCGCCGACCGGCATCGCCGGCAGCCTGCGGCTCTCGTTCGTGACCAGTGCGACGCTCGGGTTGCTGCCGCATCTGCTGCGCCGGTTCCAGACCGACTACCCGGGCATCGACGTCGTGCTGACGAGTGCGACCACCGTGCAGCAACTCGAGATCCTGCGGCGCGGCGACGTCGACCTGGCGCTCGTCATGGTGCCGGTTCCGGATGTCCGGAAGCTGCAGGTCACCATCCTCTGGCAGGAGAAGATGGCACTGGCCGTGCCGGCCGACCATCCCCTCGCGGGGCGCAAGCGGGTCAAGGTCGGCATGCTGGCTGCCGAGCCGTTCATCACCTATCCGGCACCGGAGGGGCCGGGCTTCGAGGGCGTGTTCATCAGCGCCTGCCAGCGGGCGGGCTTCTATCCCCGCGTGGCACATAACGCCTCGCAGATGCTGACCAAGCTTTCGCTGGTCGCCTGCGGCCGCGGCGTCACCCTGGTGCCCGGCTGCATGCGGACGGTCCACATGCCGAGCGTGGTCTATCTCGATGTGATGGAAGGAGATGTGGCGCTCTCGTACACGCTTGCGCTGGCCTCGCAGACCAGGACGGAGAACCGCGCCGTGGATGCCTTCGTGGCGATGGCCAAGCGGGTGTCGTCGACCGTTGCGTCGGTATAGCGCGATGGAGGACAAGCCGCATCGGCGGAGTTCCACTGGCGGACCACGGTCGAAGCAACGGCCCGCCGTGCGTACGAATAGCGGGTTCCGCTAGGCCGTTCTGGCCGGCATCGACCGGTGCCCGGGCACATCTATTGCTCACAATGGCACCATGCCCGAGCATGCGCTGTCGTCGTCCCTGCTGCTCGCGCCCCGCATGCGCAGGGCGTGCGCCGCCGGTTGGGAGCGCACGAGGCAGCGCCTGCCAAGCCTGCTGGCGCAGGTGCTGCTGTTCGGGCTGGCCTATGGCGCCTCCGCGCGGTTGGGGCTGGCCTATTCCAGCCTGGCGCCGAACGTGACGCTGATCTGGGCACCCACGGGCATCAGCCTGTTCGTCGTGCTTCGCTGGGGACCGCGTCTGTGGCCCGGCATCGTGCTGGGCGACCTGATTGCCAATGCCGGCACCGGTGCGCCATTGGCGGCGGTGCTGGGCATCGCAGCGGGCAACGTCCTGCAGACGCTCGGCTGCGTCTGGCTGCTGCAACGCGTGGGTTTTCGCGACGACCTCGCACGCGTGCGCGACGTGGTGGCGTTGATCGCGTTGGGCACGGCCTGCGCCGCGCTCAGCGCGTGTATCGGTCCGGCCAGCCTGGCCGGCGGCGGCACCATTGCGTGGGCGGTCTACCCTTCCGTGTGGATGCAGTGGCTGATGGGCGACGCCACCGGCGCGGTGGTGCTGGCGCCGCTGCTGCTGGCCTGGTGGGCACCGCGGCGGCCGGGCAAGTGGCCGGCGACGCGGCGCGCCGAGGCTGCAGCGCTGATCGCTCTTCTTGCGCTGCTGTGCGCCGTCATCTTCGGCGGCGCCGGCTGGGTCCGCCAGGGCTACTACCCGGCATCGCTCGCGTTGTTCCCGCTGGCCGTGTGGGCGGCCCTGCGCTTCGGGTTGCGCGGCGCGACGCTGCTCACGCTGGTGCTGTCGGCGGCGGCGATCGCCGGCACGGTGCACGGCTTCGGTCCCTTCGTGGACGAAGCCCAGACCGCCAGCCTGTTGCGCTGGTGGCTGTTCGCCAACGTCATCACCGTCACCAGCCTCGTACTGGCCGCGTCGCGCGCCGAGCGCGACCGGGCGCAGGCCCAGGCGATCCAGGACCGGGACTTCGCCGCCGCCGTACTGGACGCCGAAGGCGCACTGGTTGCGGTGCTCGACCCGCAATGGCGCATCCAGCGCATCAACCGGGCGATGGAGGTCACCACCGGCTACACGCTGCCACAGTTGCGGGCCCGCCGTTTCGACGAGGCCCTGGTGCCGCAGGCGCAGTGGCACAAGATCGAAGCGCTGGCCGACCTGCTGCGCCTGAAGGTCAGCCAGTCGGTCCGCCATGACAGCGGCCTGCGCCGTCACAACCGGCCGCCGCTGATCGTTTCGTGGTCGGTCTCGGCGTTGCGCGGCAGCGGCGATGCCATCGAGCACGTGATCGTTTCCGGCCTGGACGTGAGCGCCCGGGTCGAGGCCGCCGAGGCACTGCGCCATGCGCGCCGCACGCTCGAGGCGCGCGTGGCCGAGCGCACCAGCGAGCTGGCCAGGGCCAACGCCGAGCTGCAGGTGGAGATCGCGGAGCGCCGACGGCTGGAGGGCGAGATCATCCATGTCAGCGAGAGCGAGCAGATGCGCTTCGGCCAGGAACTGCACGACGGCCTGGGCCAGCACCTGACGGCGATCGCCTTCCAGGCCGCACTGCTGGCACGCGACCTGGATGGCCAGGCCGCCGCGCAGGTGGCCGAGCGGATCGAGACGATGCTGGGCGACGCGGTCTCGCAGACGCGGCTGCTGGCGCGCGGGCTCTTTCCGGTGGAGCTCGAGGACAACGGCCTGAGCACGGCGCTGGCGCAGCTGGCCGCCAACACGCGCGACTTCATGGGCTTGTCCTGCGCACTGCATTGCCACGAACCGGTGGATGTGCACGACCACAGCGTTGCCGTCCATCTCTACCGCATCGCTCAGGAGGCGGTGACCAACGCCGCCAAGCATGCGCGCTGCCGCCACGTCGCCCTTGCGCTGGGTTGGCAGGGCGCCGCGCTGGTGTTGCGCATCACGGACGACGGCGCCGGACTGCGCCACGCGCAGACGGGCGCCGGCATGGGGCTGGGCATCATGCGGCACCGGGCCCGACTGATCGGCGCGGTCATCGCCGTGGGGCCGCGCGTCGATGGCATCGGCTGGGAGGTGGCGGTGACGCTGCCGCAAGCGGCGAGCAGCCCATGACCACCGCCCGCAGCAACGTGCTCATCGTGGACGACCACCCGATCCTGCGCCACGGCATCGCGCAGATGGTGGCGCGCGAGGACGACATGCAGGTCTGCGGCGAAGCCGGCAGCGTGCCGGAGGCGCTGGCCTTCATCGCGGCCCATGCAGTGGACCTGGCCATCGTCGACCTGTCTCTGGACGACCGCTCCGGCATGGAACTGATCCGCACCGTTCACCAGCGCCACCCGCACGTTCGATGCCTGGTGCTGTCCATGCATGACGAAAACCTGCATGCCGAACGCGCGCTGCGTGCCGGTGCCAGTGGCTACGTGATGAAGCAGGAAGCCACGCGCAAGATCATCACTGCGCTGCGCCGCGTCAGGGACGGCCACATCTACCTGAGCGACGCACTGGGCAGCCAGCTGCTGCAGCGGCTGGCCGGCGCCTCTGCGCCGTTGGCGGCAGGTGCACCCGCGCAGCCGCTGGGCGCGCTCAGCGACCGCGAGCTCGAAGTGCTGCGCCTGATCGGCAAGGGCATGAAGACCGGCGACATCGCCCGGACGCTGAACCGCAGCGTCCACACCATCGACGCGCATCGCGCCAACATCAAGCGCAAGCTGTCGCTCAGGAGTGCCGGCGAACTCGCGCAGTACGCCTTCGGGCTCGACGCCTGACTCCTTGGCGGAATCCGCTAGCTGCGTTTAGCGGCGCGCTGCCCGCGCAGCCACGTCTGCCGCGATGGGCGCCGTCGCCCCGCGTTCCTACATTCAAGTCATCGAAGGAATGACTCGAACAGGGGGAACGCAATGCATCTGCGCATGGAAGGAATCGGCAAGCGCTTCGGCGCACTCACCGCGCTGCACGGCGTGGACTTCGAGGCTCGCCCCGGCGAGGTGACGGCACTGGTCGGCGAAAACGGCGCGGGCAAGAGCACGCTGATGAAGATCCTCTACGGCATGCATCGGGCCGACAGCGGGTCGATATCGCTGGATGGCGTGCCGCTGTCCGGTGGTTCGCCGCGCGAAGCCGTGGCACGCGGCGTGGGCATGGTGTTCCAGCAATTCAGCCTGATCCCCGCACTGACGGTGCGCGAGAACCTGGCGCTGGCCCTGCCGCGTGCACCCTGGTTCCTGGGGCGCGGCGCCCGCCGGCTGCACGACGTGGCAGCCAGGCTGCGCGAACTGGCGCCCGACATCGACCCGGACCAGCGGGTGCAGCAGCTCTCGGTGGGCCAGCTGCAGCTGGTGGAGCTGGCCAAGGTGCTGAACCTGCAGGCGCGCCTGGTGGTGCTGGACGAACCCACCGCGGTGCTGGCGCCCGCCGAGGCGCAGCGCCTCTGGACGCTGGTGCGCGTGTTGCGCGAAAGCGGCCTGGCCGTGGTCCTCATCACGCACAAGCTGCAGGACGTGCATGCCTGCGCCGACCGCATCGCGGTGCTGCGCGGCGGCCGGCTGGTCGCCAGCCAGGACGCCGCCGGGCTGGACGATGCGCAGATCGTGTCGCTGATGGTGGGCGATCACCGGCCCGCGCCACCATCGCCCGTCGCGGTGCCGGGCCGTGGGGTGCGGCTCTGGATCAAGGGTGTGGACGCCGTCGGCGAAGCGGGCAAGGTACACGGCATCGAGCTGCAATTGCGCGCCGGCGAGTTGCTGGGCGTGGCCGGCATCTCGGGCAACGGCCAGACCACGCTGGCCCAAGCGGTGGCCGGCATCGCCGCACTCACCGAAGGCGAGGTGATCCTGGACGGCGTGCAGTTGCGCGCGCCGCGAATGCGCGCAACACCATCGGCCGCCGTTGCCTACATCCCCGAACAGCCGCTGCGCAATGCGGTGGCGCCCGACCTGTCGCTGGCGATCAACCTGGCGCTGCGCCGCATTGCCGCACTGCCCTTCTTCCCCAGGCGTGCACTGCTGGAGGACGCATCGCGCGAACCGCTGCGGCGCTACGGCGTGCGCCCCGCCGACCCGCGTGCGCAGGCGCAGACCCTGTCCGGCGGCAACCTGCAGAAGCTGGTGGCCGCACGCGAGCTGTCAGCCGTGCCGTCGGTCGTGGTCGCCTGCTATCCCACGATGGGCCTGGACGTGACGGCCACGGCGCAGATCCACGAAGCGCTGTTCGAACTCGCGCGCCGTGGCAGCGTGGTGCTGTGGATCTCCGAAGACCTGGGCGACCTGCTTCGCCATGCGCACCGCATCGCCGTGATGCTGGGCGGGCATGTGGTGCAGGTGCTGGACGCGCGCCTGACGCATGCCGCCGAAGTCGGTGCATGGATGACCGGCGCGCGGAGCGCATCGGCCGCATGAGCCGCAGGAAACACATGAACCCGATCCTGTCCAGGCTGCGCACCGAGGCCTCCGGCGGTGCGACCGCATTCGCGCTGTTCATCGCGCTGGCCTCGGCGTTCTTCTTCGGCATCGGCGCCAGCCCGCCGGGGGTGTTGCTGGAGATCGCGCACTCCGCGTGGGGCGACGGCTATGCGCTGGGCGAAACGCTGCTGCGCGCCACGCCCATCCTGCTGTGCGCGCTGGCGACCATCGTCCCTGCGCGCACCGGGTTGATCTCGGTCGGCGCCGAAGGCCAGCTGTACATCGGCGCACTGGCCGGCACGGGGCTGCTGTTGGCGACGGGCGCGTCTTCCGGTGCCTGGCTGCTGCCCGCGACATTGCTGGCCGGCGCGCTCGGCGGCGCGCTGTGGGCCTGCGTGCCCGCGCTGCTGCGCGTCGGCGCCAACGCCAACGAGACCATCTCGACGCTGCTGCTCAACTACGTCGCCTCGCTGCTGGTGACATGGCTGGTCTACGGCCCATGGAAGAACCCGCAAAGCCAGGGCTGGCCTGCAAGCATCGCGTTCCCCGAGGCATCGCGCCTGCCGCTGCTGCTCGACAGCCGGGTGCACGCGGGCCTGTTCCTGGCCGTGGCGCTGGCGCTGGTGCTGCATCTGCTGCTGACCCGCTCGCGCTGGGGCCTGGAGCTGGACCTGATGCGCAGCAACCCGCGTGCGGCCCTGCTGGCAGGCTTCGGCCAACGGAGGCGCATCGTTCTGGCGCTGCTGGTGGGTGGGCTGCTCGCGGGACTGGCTGGCATCGCCGAAACCTCGTCGGTGCAGGGCAGGCTGCAGGCCGACCTGTCGAACGGCGCGGGGTTGAGCGGTTTCCTGGTCGCATGGCTGGCACGCAACAGTGCCTTGCGGGCCATGGCCTATGCCTTCGTCGTCGCCGGCCTGCTGGCCGCCGGCGACGGGCTCCAGATGAATGCCGGCATCCCGTCATCGGCGACGCTGGTGGTGCAAGGCCTGCTGTTCGTTTCGGTGCTGCTGGCGGGTGGGCTGCGGGACCGGTGGCAGGCGCGTGCGGGAGCACGCCATGGATAACTGGGCCAGCGGCAATGCGCTGTTGCATGGGCTGATGGATGGACTGCTCGTGTCCTCCATCCGTGCCGCCACGCCGCTGCTTTTCGTGCTGCTCGGCGAATGCCTGACGCAACGCGCGGGCCGCATCAACCTGGGCGTCGAAGGCCAGATGCTGGTGGGTGCCGCCACCGGGTACGGCGCGGCCGCCGCCAGCGGCAGCCCATGGCTGGGGCTGCTGGCGGGCGCGGCTGCGGGCACGGCACTTTCGCTGGTCTACGCACTGCTCACGGTGCCGGTGCGCGCCAACCAGTTTGCCAGCGGCCTGGCCGTCTGGATGCTGGGTTTCGGGCTGAGCGCCTATGCAGGCGCCGGCCTGGTTGGCCAGCGTGTCGAAGGCTTCGCGCCGCTGGCCGGTGGAATGACGCCCACCATGGTGCTGGCACTGCTGCTGGTGCCCGTCGTCGGCTTGTGGCTCTACACCACCCGCAGCGGGCTGGCCTGGCGCGCGGTGGGCGAATCGCCCGGCACGGCGCGTGCGGCAGGCGTGCGGCCGGCGCTGACGATCACGCTGGGCATCAGCGCCGGCGGCTTGCTCTCGGGCCTGGGCGGCGCGGCGCTGTCGGTCGACTACACGCGCACCTGGGCCGAGGGCATGTCCGGCGGTCGCGGCCTGGTCGCCGTGGGCCTGGTGATCGTGGCGCGATGGAATCCGTGGTTGACGCTGCCGGCCGCCCTGCTGTTCGGCCTCGCGGAAGCCCTGTCCCTGCGCCTGCAGGCGGCCCACAGCGCCGTCCCCGCGCACCTGCTGCACACCCTGCCCTACCTGGCCAGCCTGGCGGTCTTCGCCATCGCCTGCATCCGGCTGCGCGACAGCGGCGCACCCGCCGCCCTGAAGGACGTGCTCGAACGATGAACCGCCTTCCTCCCCCTTTCGTGAACGCAAACCCTGGAGAAACCACCATGCAACCTTCCCGCTTCCTTCGCCCGCTGGCCGTACTGGCCGCTTTCGCCCTGTCGTCACACGTGCTGCATGCGGCCACGCTGGGCTATATCTACGTCGGCCCCGAAAAGGACAACGGCTACAACACCTCGATGGACAACGGTCGCCGTTTCGTCGAGAAGAGCATCCCCGGCACCAAGACCCTGCATGTCGAGAACGTCCCCGAGACCGCCGAGGTCGAGAAGGTGATGGAACGCATGATCAGGTCGGGCGCGACGGTGGTCTTCGCCACCAGCTACGGCTATCTCGACTACGCCATCGGCCTGGGCAGGAAGCACCCCAAGGTCGCATTCCTGCATGCGGGCGGCCTGAAGCTGGGCGACAACGTCGGCACCTACTGGGCCAACTCGGACGACGCGATGTACCTGGCCGGCATGGCCGCCGGCGCAGTGAGCAGGAGCGGCAAGCTGGGCTTCATCGCGGCCTTTCCCATTCCGCAGGTGGTGCGATCGATCAACGCCTTCACGCTGGGTGCGCAGGCCATGAACCCCAAGGCCGTCACCAGCGTGGTGTGGACCGGCGGCTGGCTCCAGCCGGCCAAGGAAGCCGAGGCCGCCAACTCGCTGATCGATGCCGGCGCCGACGTGATCGGCGAACAGGTGGACAGCCCGATCACCATCGCGCAGACCGCCGAGAAGCGCGGCATCCACGTGGTGGGCAAGGACGTGGACGTGTCCCGGTTCGCGCCCCAGGCGGTGCTCACCGGCGCCTCGTGGAACTGGGGTCCGACCATGCTGAAGCTGGTGAAGGAGATCGAGGCCGGCACCTGGAAGCCGAGCCACGTGCGCGGCGACCTCAAGGACGGCACCGTGGTGCTCGACAAGTTCGGCCCCGCCGTCCCGGCCGCGGTGCAGAAGACCATCCTGGCGAAGAAGAACGACATCCTCCAGGACAGGTTCGTCGTCTGGGCCGGTCCGTTGACATCGCAGGACGGCAAGGAAGTCCTGCCCGCCGGAAAGCCGATGGCCAGGGAAACGCTCGAGAGCATGGACTTCTTCGTGCAGGGCGTGAACGGCACCGTCAAGTGAACCGGGGCGCCGCCATGAAACCCATGGGTTCCCACGCAGGCAACCTCTGGCAGGTCAGCGAAGCCAGGGTGGACCTGTCGCGCGCCGACACGCGGCCGGTGCGCGCCATCGACATCGATGCCCAGCCGCAGGCTCTGACCGTGGACGCCCACCGTAGCGCGCTGGTGGTGGTGGACATGCAGAACGACTTCTGCAGCAAGGGTGGCTACCTGGACTACCGCGGCATCGACATCACGCCCGACCGCGCACCCATCGCGCCGATCGCGGCGCTGGTGCCGGTGCTGCGCGCAGAAGGCGTGCCGATCGTCTGGCTGAACTGGGGGGTGCGCCGCGACCTGCTCAACATCCACCCGTCGCTGCTGCACGCGCACACGCAGGACGGCAGCGGCGCCGGTCTGGGCGAGCGGATTCCCGGGGGCGCCGAGATCCTGCGCAAGGGTTCGTGGGGCGCGCAGATCGTGGACGAACTGGACCCGGGCGAGCAGGACATCCACGTGACCAAGCACCGCTTCAGCGGCTTCTGGGACACCGAGCTGGACAGCATCCTGCGCAACATGGGCATCCGCACCCTGTTCTTCGCCGGGGTGAACGCCGACCAGTGCGTGATGACCACGCTGGAAGACGCCAGCTTCCTCGGCTACGACGTGGTGATGCTGCGGGACTGCGTGGGCACGACCTCGCCGGACTACTGCATGCAGGCCACCGAGTACAACGTGAAGCTGCTGTACGGCTTCATGACCGGCTCGGACGCGCTCGTCCGGGGGCTGCGCGCATGAGCGCCGTCCGGCCGCCCGACGGCACGCGCGCCGCGCCGCGAAGCATGGAGGCCAACCCATGAGCCGCGTCGAAGAGCGCCTGGTCGCGCTGGGCCTGGCCCTGCCGCAACCGCCGACGCCGGTCGCCAACTTCCTGCCCTTTCGAGTGCATGACCGACTGGTCTTCCTGGCCGGGCAGGTGAACGAGTGGAACGGCGCAGTGCCTTACGTGGGCAAGCTGGGCCGCGAATTCGATCTGGCACAGGGCCAGAAAGCGGCGCAACTGTGCGCGCTGAACCTCATCGCCTGCCTGAAGCTGGCCTGCGATGGCGATCTGGGCAGAGTGCACCGATGCGTGCGCGTGGGCGGCTTCGTGAACTGCGAGCCGGAATACGAATTCGTGCCGATGGTCATCAACGGCGCCTCGGACCTGTTCGCCGCCGTGTGGGGCGAAGACGGTCGCCATGCGCGCACCGCCGTCGGGGTCGCGACGCTGCCGCGGCGCGCCGCCGTGGAGGTGGAGGCCGTCTTCAGCATGGCCTGAGCCTGCGTCAGCGCTTCATGGGGATGCCGCGACGTCCTGCACCGAAGCACCGGCTCGCTGGCTCAGCAGCGACATCGCGACCTTCTCCAGCAGGTCGTCCACGTCGGTGGCTTCCACCGCACCGGGAAGCGGGATGTCCCCATGGAGCACGAAAACCGGCTTGCCCCATTTCAGGCCCATCGCGATTTCCGACAGCGTGCCCATGTTGCCGCCGATGGCCACCAGACACACGCCGCTGCGCGCGACGATTCCATTGCGCAACTCGCCCATTCCCGTCGGCACCGCCACGCTGAGCCACTCGTTGGCGTTGCGGTCGTCCTCTTCGGGCAGGATGCCGATCGCGATGCCCCCTGCCTCTGTCGCACCGCGCGAGGCGGCGGCCATCACGCCGCCCCGGCCGCCGCAGACCACGGCCATGCCGGCGCTGGCGAGATGGCGCGCGACGATGCGCGCCGCGTCGCACTCACGCACCCCGCCATCGCCCGGCCCGACGATCGCGACGGGCTGCCGATGCCGATCCGCACCCTTCTGCCTTTGCGCCAGCCGCGCGAGTGCCTCAATGACCGGCGCCGACGGCACCGCGCTCACGCTTTCGTGTAACGACATCACCCACTCCCATCACGATCACACACACCACCATGAGCACCAGCGAGAGCGCCGATGCCATCGGGAAATCCGCTCCGCCGTCGCTGACCTGCGCGAGCAGCATCAGCGGGAGGATGTTCAACTGCGTACCGACCAGGGCCAGCGCCGTGCCGTAGGTGCCCATGGCGAGCGCGGCCACGACGCAGCCGCTGGCCAGCACGGAGGGCACGACCTCGGGCACCACCGTGTCCCAGAAGGCGCGCGCACGCGAAGCGCCCAGCGTGCGTGCTGCCAGCAGCGGGCGCCGGTCCAGGTTGGCGAAAACCGGATACAGCGAGAGCGCCACGCGCGGGATCAGGTAGTAGGCATAGGCAAAGCCCAGCCCCGTCACGCTGTAGATCCAGCTGCCGATCACGGCCGGATCGGCGCCCAGACCCGCCAGCAGCTGGGTCACGAAGCCGGCGCGTCCGAAGGCGAGGATGAACCCGTAGGCGATGACCAGGCCGGAGAACGCCAGCGGCAGGCCCAGCAGCGTCATCATCCACTGGCGTCGGTGCGCGGGCTGACGCGCGAGTTCGATGGCGATGCAGGTGCCAACGACAGCCGACACCGTGCCGGCCGCCAGACCGAGCAGCAGCGTGTTGCGCAGCGCGCCGAGGAACAGGGGTTGGCCGAACAGGCGCGCGAATGCGCTGCCGCCGTCAGCAAAGGCCTCCGGCAGCAGCGCCGCCAGCGGCGCCGCGAAGAACAACGCCATGAAGAGCCAGGCCGGCCAGGCACCGAAACGCCGCATGGTCTATTTGCCCACCGTGGCCTGCGCCCAGAGCTGGTCGAGCTCGGCCTTGCGCTCCGACGCCTTCACCACGTCGAGCGGCCGGACCTGCGGTGCCGGCGGCATCTTCGCGGCCACGTCGGCCGACAACGCGATGCCGGGCACGGCCGGACGCACGAAGCCCTGCGCGAACAGCGACTGGCCGGCCTCGCTCATGATGAAGTTGAGCCACAGCTTGCCGGCGTTCGGGTTCGGCCCGTTCTTTACCAGGCTGATGGCATAGGGCGCGGCGACGCTCGCCTCCTTCGGGATCACCACCTCGACGGCATCGCCCATGCCATCGACGTGCCTGGCCTTGAGTCCGTCGTTCTCGTAGCTGATCCACACCGGTATCTCGCCCTTGAGGAACTTGGCGTAGGGCGTGGTGCCTTCCACGCGCAGCACGTTGCCGGCGGTGTGCAGCTTGCCCAGGTAGTCGGTGCCGGGCTTGACGTTGTCGACATCGCCGCCGTTGGCGTAGGCCGCGGCGAAGGTCAGCACCTGGCCGATGCCGGTGGAACGCGGATCGAGATAGACCACCGAGTTCTTGAACTCTGGCTTGAGCAGGTCGGCCCACCCGGTGGGCGTGTTCTTCACCAGCTTCCTGTTGACCAGGAAGGCGATGTTGAGAGTGTGGATGGTGAACCAGCGGCCCTCCGCCTCGCGGAACACAGGTGGCAACTTGTCGAAGTTGATCGGCTTGAAGGGGGCGACGACATCCTTCTTCGCCGCATCGACCGCGGAGGCCGCGAAGTAGTAGGCCGTGTCGGCCTGCGGGCGACGCCGCGTCTTGTCCAGCGCCACCACGGTGGCAGCCGAGCCGATGTCGTTGTAGGTGAGTTCGATCTCCGGGTAGCGCTTCTTGAAGTCCCGGAACAGCGACTTCCAGTTGGCCCATTCGGGTCCGGTGTCGAAGGAGACGCAGAGGCCTTCCTTCTGCGCTTCGGCGTAGAGCGCCTTCTCGCCCGCATAGAGCTCGGGTCCGTCGAAGGCGAAGGCGCTGCGCGCCACGAGCGTGGCCAGCGGCAATGCGCCGGCAGCCTGGATCAGATGTCTGCGTTGCATGAAAAAGCTCCTTGAATGCGATGAGTGAAAAGGGTCGACGTGAAAGGGGCGGAGGCTGTGCGCCGGATCAGTCGTCCAGCAGCCGCACATGTGCCGGTGCGATGCCGATGGCCTCGCGCGCCGGCCAGGCAGACTCGGCCAGGAAGGGAATGCCGGCGCCAGGCACCTCGAAGTCGTAGCGCGTGAGGGAACCGAGGTAGCGCCGCGCGCCGGTGCGGCCCGTGAGGCGGTTGAGGCCGCCCGCCGGCGGATCGGCCTGGATGTGTTCGGGCCGGATCAGCACATGCACCGCCGTGCCCGGCGTACGCGTGCCGGTCGGCGCGGCCAGCTCGGCAAAGCCGAGGTCGACACGGTCGCTGGCGCAGACGGTGCCCGGCAGCAGCGTCGACAGGCCGACGAATCGGGCCACCGTGCGGTTGGCGGGATGCTCGTACAGCTCGCGTGGGGGCGCGATCTGCAGCAGCCGTCCGTCCTGCATCACGGCCACGCGGTCGGCCATGGTCAGCGCCTCTTCCTGGTCGTGCGTGACCAGCAGCGTGGTCGCGTTGAAGCGTTGCTGGATCGCGCGTATCTGGTCTCGCAAGTGGCCACGCACGCTGGCATCGAGCGCCGACAGCGGCTCGTCGAGCAGCAGTGCGCGCGGATCGATGGCCAGTGCGCGGGCCAGCGCGACGCGCTGCTGCTGGCCGCCCGAAAGCTGAGCGACGGCGCGGCGTGCATAGTCGCCGAGGCCCACCACGTCGAGCAATTCCTGCGCGCGCCGGTGCCGCTCGGCAGCAGGCACCTTGCGCAGCTTGAGGCCGTAGGCCACGTTGTCCAGGACGTCCAGATGCGGAAAGAGCGCATAGCTCTGGAACACCATGCCGATATGGCGCCGATGCACCGGCTTGTGCGACAGGTCTTCGCCGTCGAGCGCGATGCGCCCGCTGTGGCCGGTCTCCAGGCCGGAGACGAGCTTGAGCAAGGTCGATTTGCCCGAGCCGCTCGGCCCGATGACCGCGACCAGTTCGCCGGTGCGCACATCCAGCGAAATGTCGTGCAGGCCCTGCGTGGTGCCGGGGTAGCTGTAGCTGACGTGATCCAGGACGAGGCTCATGATCTGGGCTTGACGAGAGAGGAAGACAGGAAGGCGGAGGCCCCGGCGAGCAGCAGCAGGATCACGGTGGCCGCGCAGGCGAAGCCGGTCGCGCCGTAGAAGGCCTGCAGCAGCACCACCGGATAGGTCCGGTTCTGGAAACTGGTCAGCAGGTTCGACAGGCCGAACTCGCCGACCGACAGTGCGGCGACCATCACCAGTCCACTGATGAGGCTCTCGCGAAGGCTGGGCAGCACGACGCTGGTGAACTGCTGCCAGTTCGATGCCCCCAGCGTCGCGGCGGCCTGCTCCAGCCGTTCGAGACCGAGGTGCCTCAGATCGGTCAGCAGCGTGTTCGTGAGGTAGGGCAGCGTGTAGATGGCATGCGCGGCAATCAGCAGTGGCATCGAGCCGAGCCAGGGCAACCAGTCGCTGTTGAAGACGATCATGTAGCCGAAGCCCAAGGTGATCGTCGGCACCGCGATCGGCATGGCGCTGACGATGCGCGAGGTCAGACTGCCGCCGCGGCGCGCTCCGTGGTACAGCGCATAGGCCAGCGGCATCGCCAGCAGGGTGTTGATCACGCAGGCCGCCAGCGCCACGACGAGGCTGTTGACGAAGGCCTTGCGAAACGAGGGGTCCTGCCACAGCTCGACGTACCAACGGCCTGTCAGACCGGTCGGCAGCAGTGTGTTGGTCCAGCTGTCGCCCGCGCTGCCCACCATCAGCAGGACGATCGGCAGGAGCAGGTAAAGCCCATAGAACAAGGCGACGCCGCGAATCAAGTGAATGTCTCCGTATCTCTTGGAAGGCCGGCATACTTTCCGGTTACGCCAGTGTTGGCGGCCTGGCCGCACCGGCTGCGCAAATTCTAGGAAGAGAGGAGCTGGAGATGGGTGAATATTGGATGACGTCTGTTGAGCAATTGGAAAGTGTTTGTCATCTGGCTTTCACACAGCGCTGCATGGGATCCGAATGAAGCGAGACTGCCCGACCATCCAGGAACTGCTGGCCTTCGATGCCGTGGCGCGGCACGGGAGCATCACGCTGGCAGCCGGCGCGCTATGCATCACGGTGAGTGCCGTCAGCAAGCAGATCGCAGGGCTGGAGGCTTTTCTCGGCGGGCGCCAACTGGTGCAGCGAAACGGCCGCGGCGTGCAGCTCACGCCGCAGGGTCGCGTGTACTGGCAGAAGATCGCCGGCGGGCTGCGCGCCATCGAGACGGCCACGTTCGAGGCGCGCTCCGGCGACGCCGGTGCCGGCCTGCTGACGCTGGCGAGCGTGCCGACCTTTCTCACCAAATGGCTCATTCCGCGGCTGCCGGCATTCAGCCAGACAAGCCGGCAGGTCACCTTGAGCTTCAGCCGGCACCTGGAGCCCACGGACGGCATTCCACCCGGTGTGGACGCAGCCATCCGTTACGGTACGGACGGCTGGCCGGGCGTGGTGTCCGAATACATTGCCGGTCGCGAATTCGTGCTGATCGCCGCGCGCGCCCTTGTGGAAGACCGCCACCGCATCGCGCAACCGGCCGATCTGCTCGGGCACACGCTCCTGCATCATGAAGGCGCGCCCACTGCCTGGCGCCAATGGGCCTCGCAGCACGACGTGGCCGAACACCAGACCCTTTCGGGACCGCGCTTCGCGCAATATGCCTCGTTGATCCAGGCGGCGGTCAACGGCCTGGGGATCGGGCTGGTGCCACGCATCCTGGTGCAGGGCGAACTGGCGGAAGGCACCCTCGTCATTCCGTGCGGCCTGCCGGTCATGGTCGATCAGGGGCACTACCTGTGCTACCGGCCCGACCGGTTGGCGATGCCGGGGTTCGAAGCCTTTCGTGCGTGGTTGCTCCAGCAAGGGGTCGAATCGCGCGGCGTCGAAGGTCAGGGATGAATGCACCGGAAAGGCGTCGATACACCATCGGCGCTGCCGCTCCCGATCGATGGCATCGAGGGATGCGCCGGGCGCCCACGGCACCACGGCGCCACCCCTCTTCATCAGTCGAACACGCCGGTGAATGCCACGCGGCTCACCACACCCGAACTGCTCGCGCCGAGGCCGACCGTCACGCTGTAGCGGCCGTCCTGCGCGGTGTGGCGGATCGAGCCGCCGATCGCGCTCTCGCTGCGATAGTTGCCCAGGCCGACCGCAAAGCTGCTCTTGCCGGGCACCATCGGTGCGGCATCCATGGCGGCCACGCTCGCGATGCCGGCATAGGCCCGGCGGGCGTTCTGGTCCATCTGCTGCTGCAGGCGGCTCGCCGTCTGGTCGGTGTAGGCCTTGGCCGCCGGCAAGCCCTGCGCGGCGATGCTGTCGGTGTAGGCATTGGCCGAGGCCACGCCCTGGCTCACCATGCCTTGCACCTGTCCCACATTGGTCGCATCGTCCGGCGCGCTGCCCGCCGCCACCCCGGTGACCTGGCGATTGCCGAGCGCCACTTCGCCGGCCGACGACTGCGGTGCCGCCATCCCCGCCGCGACATAGCCCGTCTGCGCGCCGCGCGTGGTAGCGCTGCCTGCGCCGAGCGCCACGCTGTTGGCGTGCGAGGCGCTCGCGTTGCCGCCGATGGCCACCGCGTTGTCCGCGCTGGCACGGGCCGATGCGCCGAGCGAGACCGTCTGGCTGGCGTTCACATACACGCCGGCCTCGGTGCCGATCGCCACGTTCGCATTGCCGGTGACGCTCTGGCCCGCACCCTGGCCCTGCGCGATGTTGCCTGTGCCGATCACCTGTTGCCCCGCGCCCGTGCCCAGCGACACGTTCTGGCTGCCCTGCACACCCGCGCCGGCCCCCTGCCCCAAGGCCGTGTTGGCGGTACCGCTCACGCCGGCGCCTGCTTGCGTGCCCATGGCCAGATTGCTGGCGCCGGTCACGTTCACACCCGAGCCCTGGCCGAAGCCGATGTTGTTGGAACCGCTCACGCCGTTGCCTGCGCCACTGCCGAACGCCTGGTTCGTGTTGCCGTTGACGTTCTGGCCCGCATTGGTGCCGTAGGCATCGTTGTTGTTGCCGGTCACGTTGGTGCCGGCCCAGAAGCCGGTGCTGTTGTTGTAGTCGCCCGTGACGTTCTGGCCCGCGCTGCGGCCGAAGGACTGGTTCCAGCCCCCGACCACGTTGGTGCCCGCGTAATAGCCGATCGCCTGGTTGGCGTTCTTGCCGCTCACGTTGGTGCCGGCGCCTTCGCCGATGGCGAGGTTCCAGTTGGTGCTGACGTTGTTGCCGGCACCGTTCCCGGTGGCGATGTTGTTGCTGCCGACGACCGTTCTGCCTGCATTCGTACCGTTGGCCAGGTTGTAGGAACCCGTGACATCGGTGCCTGCCCAGAAGCCGGTGGCATTGTTGTAGTTGCCGGTGACGTTCTGCCCGGCACTGCGGCCCATGGACTGGTTCCAGCCGCCCACCACGTTCTGTCCCGCGTTGTAGCCGATGGCCGTGTTGGCGTTGCCGCCGCTCACGTTGGTTCCGGCGGCCTCGCCGATGGCCAGGTTCCACTGGGTCGTGACATTGTTGCCGGCGCTCCCGCCAATCGCCTGGTTGTTGGAGCCGGTGACACCCGTGGCGCTCGCGTTGGGGCCGATGCCCAGGTTCTTCGTCGTGGAATTCCACTGGATCGGCACGGTCTGCCCGGAGGCGAGCCCTGCCAGGCAGCTCAGGCCGAGCGCCGCGACCAGGGGGCGCAGGCGCGAGGGTTGGCGGATCTGGTGATGTGTAGAGACGTGCATGTCTGCTTTCGATTCGGAAAGAATCCGGATCAGCCTTGGGCCGACAGGTGCAGCGCCATCGCCGGGTCGCTCACGCCAGGCTTGCCGGTTTCCACGCGGCCCGAGAAGCGGCGCTCGGCGTTGTCGGCCGTGACGGTGAAGTCGTACCAGTGGCCGCTGTCGTCCAGGTTCCAGTGCAGCGTGCCGGTGTCGCCCGCTGCCACGCCGAGCGACCAGGGGCCGTCGGTCCGGTAGGCGTTGGACTTCACCGTGACGGTGCCCGCCGCCGTGCCGGTGTTGTGCACCTTCAGGTAGACCTGACCGGTGGCGGGCTCGTAGCAGACCTGCGCCTCGGGCTTGAAGGTCGCGCTGTCGGCGGCAAGCGCGTCACCCTTGAAGCTGCGCACGAAGCCATTGCTGCTGTAGACCCACAGCTCGTACTTGCCGCTGTCCGTGGCGCCGGTGTTCCAGAAGTCGGAGAGCTGCTTGCCCGCCTCCACCGTGTAGCGGCGCGGAATGCGGTCCAGGTGCAGCTTGTCGTACACGTGGAAGACGGCGCCCTGCGTGCCGGTGTTCGAGAAGATCAGCTGCAGCAGGCCGCGCGACTCGACGCGCGCGCTGGTGTGCAGCTCATAGGGCAGCGCGCGCGAGAAGCGTGTGCCGGTTTCCTGGAACAGCGGCTGCGGCGTGCCGGGCGCGGTGGTCACCGGAGCCGTGGGCAGAAGCCGCTGTGCCGCATTGATCGCGGGATAGTTGCTCGTGTCCGGCAGCTTGGGCACGACCGGATCGTTCGGGCTGACGAAGTCGAAGCAGGTGGTGAGATCGCCGCTGATGGCGCGATGCCAGGGGCTGATGGCGTCCACCGTGATGCCGAAGCGCTTCTCCAGGAACATGCCCATCGAGGTGTGGTCGAACACCTGCGAATTGACCCAGCCGCCCTTGCTCCACGGCGACACCACGTACATCGGCACGCGCGAACTCAGGCCCCAGGGGCGAACCTTGCCGCTGGTGGTGTCCTGGGCATTCAGGTAGCTGCCCACGGAGGCGTCGAAATACTCGCCGTCCAGCGGCACGGTGGACTTGCCCATCAGGTTGCCGTTGGCGTCGTACGAGGGCACCGCCGGCATGGCCAGATGGTCGAAGAAGCCGTCGTTCTCGTCGAAGGTCACGAAGAGAACCGTCTTGC
>CAIQMJ010000035.1 GCA_903872875.1 uncultured Variovorax sp. | reverse complement strand
CCTTCCCATGACCGATGTGCTCATCAGCGAGGTCGGCCCGCGCGACGGACTCCAGTCCGTCAAGGCGACCATGCCCACCGCCGACAAGCTGCGCTGGATCGACGCGCTCCACGCCGCCGGCGTGCGCGAGATCGAGGTCGCGTCGTTCGTGCCCGCACGCCTGCTGCCGCAGATGGCCGATGCGGCCGAGGTGGTGCGGCACGCCGTCACGCTCCCCGGCCTCACGGTGATGGCGCTGGTGCCGAACCGCCGCGGCGCCGAGGCCGCCATCGCGGCCGGCGTGCACAAGCTCACCGTGCCGGTGTCGGCGAGCGCCGCCCATTCGATGGCCAACGTGCGCAAGACGCGCGAGGAAATGGTCGAGGAAGTGCGCGCCATCGCGGCGCTGCGCCGCGACATCGCGCCGCACGTCGGCTTCGAAGCCGGCCTGTCCACCGCCTTCGGCTGCACGCTGCAGGGTACCGTGCCCGAGGACGAGGTCATTTGGCTCGCTGCGCAGTGCATCGAGGCCGGCGCCGACGAGGCCGGCCTGTCCGACACCGTGGGCTATGCCAACCCCGCGCAGGTGCGGCGGCTGTTCCGCCGGCTGCGCGCCGAGATCGGCGATCGCGCCGGTGCCGCACACATGCACACCACGCGCGGCCTCGGTCTCGCCAACTGCCTGGCCGCCTACGAGGAGGGCGTGCGCACCTTCGACGCGTCGCTCGGCGGCCTGGGCGGCTGCCCGTATGCGCCGGGCGCATCGGGTAACGTCGTCACCGAAGACCTGGTCTTCATGTTCGAGGCGATGGGCGTGCGCACCGGCATCGACATCGACCGGCTGATGGCGGCCCGCGGGCCGCTGATGGCCGGTCTTCCCGGCGAACCGGTGTACGGCATGACGCCCGAAGCCGGCCTGCCCAAAGGCTTCCACGCGACGCCAGTCCACAAGGAAAACAAGAATGTCTGAATCCAGGCCGCTCCCCTATGCCGGCATCCGCGTCGTCGAGTTCACCCACATGGTCATGGGGCCGACCTGCGGCCTGCTGCTGGCCGACCTCGGCGCCGAGGTCATCAAGGTCGAGCCCATCGAGGGCGACAACACGCGCCGGCTGCTGGGCTCCGGTTCCGGTTTCTTCCCGACCTTCAACCGCAACAAGAAGAGCATCGCGCTCGACCTCAAGAAGCCCGAAGGCGTGGAGGCCGCGCTGCGGCTGATCGCCACCGCGGACATCGTCAGCGAGAACTTCAAGCCTGGCACCATGAAGAAGCTGGGGCTCGATTACGAAACCCTGAAGAAGCTCAACCCGCGGCTGATCTACGTGAGCCACAAGGGTTTCCTGCCCGGCCCCTACGACCACCGCACCGCGCTCGACGAGGTGGTGCAGATGATGGGCGGCCTGGCCTACATGACCGGCCGCGCGGGCGACCCGCTGCGTGCGGGCACCAGCGTCAACGACATCATGGGCGGCATGTTCGGCGCGATCGGCGCCATGGCCGCGCTGCGGCAGCGCGACCTCACCGGCGAGGGCAGCGAGGTGCAGACCGCGCTGTTCGAGAACAACGTGCTGCTGGTCGCGCAGCACATGATGCAGTTCGCGGCCACCGGCCGTGCCGCCGACCCGATGCCCAGCCGCATCTCGGCCTGGGCCGTGTACGACGTGTTCACCGTGAAGGATGGCGAACAGATCTTCCTGGCGGCAGTCAGCGACAAGCAATGGAAGATCTTCTGCACGGCCTTCGGCCTGGAGGACATGCTGGCCGACCCGCGCCTGAAGACCAACAACGACCGCGTGCTGGCGCGCGACTGGATGATCCCGATCCTGCGCTCGCATCTGGCAAACCGCAGCGCGGCCGAACTCAGCGACGTTTTCGAGCGCAACGAACTGCCTTTCGCGCCGATCACCAAGCCGCAGGAGCTGTTCGACGATCCGCACCTCAACGCGACCGGCGGGCTCGCGCCGGTGCGCATGAACGACGGCCGCATGTCGAAGGTGCCGCTGCTGCCGCTCACGATCGGCGGCGAGCGCCCCGGCATCCGGCTGCAGCCGCCGACGCTGGGCGAGCACGGCGATGCGCTGCTGCGCGAGGTGGGCTACAGCGATGCGGAGATCGATCGCTTCAAGGCCGGGCAGATCACCGCAGTGGCGCCGACCCACGCTGCCTAACGCGCGCCGGCAGCCTTTCCGGATTTCTCCGCTTCCGTGGGTTGCGCGGGCTGCCAGCCGCCACCCAGTGCGCGGTCCAGGTTGATGCGTGCCGCGAGCTGGTCAGCGCGCAACTGCAGCGCGGTCTGCTCGGCGCTGAACAGGTTGCGCTGCGCATCGAGCTCGTCGAGATGCGATGCATAGCCTTCGCGGTAGCGGTTGCTTGCGACGCGCAGCGTCTCCTGCAGCGCGCTGCGCTGCGCCTCGACCTCGATACTCTGGCGCGCGAGTTCGTCGATGCCGGCCAACTGGTCCTCGACTTCGCCGAACGCGGTCAGCACGGCCTTCTCGTAACCGGCGAGCGCCTGTTCGCGCCGCGCGTCCGACGCGCTGACCTGCGCCTTCAGCCGGCCACCTTCGAACAGCGGCGCGAGCACGCTGCCGCCGATGCTCCAGAGCTTGAACGGATCGCCGGTGAGGGCGGTCGAGCTGATGCTGCCGAGCGAAGCCGACAGCCGCAGCGACGGCAGCAGCTGCGCACGTGCAGCGGCGAGCTGCGCATCGCTCGCGGCGAGTTGTGCCTCGGCGCCGGCGATGTCGGGGCGCCGGCGCAGCAGATCGGAGGGCAGGCCGGGCGCGGGCAGAGCCGCAAGCCGCAGTTCGGTCAGCGCCACGCCGCGCGGCACCGTGCCGGGCGCGGCGCCCGTCAGGAGGTTGATCGCATGCTCCTGCCGGCGGATCGCGAGCTGCAGCTGCGGTATCACTGCGGCGGTCGCGCGGTACTCGGCTTCGCTCTGCTGGGTCTCCAGCGCGGAGGTGTAGCCGCGTTCCTGGCGCGAGCGCGCCAGCTTGAGCGCCGAGTCGCGCGCGGCCAGCGTACGCTGTGCCACGTCGAGACGCGCGTCGAGCGCGCGCAGGTTGACGTAGCCGGCAGCCGTGGTGGCGGCCACGCTGAGCGCGGCGCTGTCGCGTGCGGCCTCGCTTGCCGCGAGTTGGGCGCCTGCAGCCTGATTCAGCGCGTCGACGCGCCCCCACAGATCGACCTCGTAGGCGGCCTGGAACTGCGGCTGGCCGACGGTCGAGAGGTAGGGCTTGCCGGTCGCGGCGCTGACCTGCTGGCTGCGGCTGCCGCCGAAGCCGAGGTCGAGCGTCGGCAGACCGGCTGCGCGCTGCACATCGCTCAGTGCGCGTGCTTCGGCGACGCGGGCCGCGGCGGCGCGCAGGTCGGTGTTGTGCGCGAGCGCCTGGGCGACCAGACCGTCGAGCACCGTGTCGCCGAAGTCGCGCCACCAGCCGGTCTGCAGCGGTGCGCCGCCCGTCGCGTCGCGCTGGCCCTGCCACGCGGCGGGCATGGGCGCGGCCAGCATGGGCGCGGCGGGCGGCGTGCTGCTGCAGGCCTGAAGCAGCGCGAGCACGATGGCGCCGAGCGCAACCTTGCACGCGGCCCCGGAACGCTGCGGCGTCGACGCCTGCGCCGCGGCACGAGTGGCTGCCGTCTTCATGGCCGGCCTTCCGCGCCACCCCGCGTATCGACGCTCACCACCACCGACATGCCGGGCCGCAGCCGCTGCGCGATCGCCTGGTCCGGATCGACTGCAATACGCACCGACAGGCGTTGCGGGATCTTGGTGAAGTTGCCGGTCGCGTTGTCCTGCTTGATCACGCTGAACTCGGAGCCGGTGGCCGGCGAGATGCGCTCGACGTGCCCCGTGAGCCGCGCATCGGCCAGTGCGTCGACATGGAAGTGCGCAGGTTGGCCGGCGGCCATGCGCGCGGTCTGTGCTTCCTTGAAGTTGGCCACCACCCAGATCTGCGAAGGCACCACGGCCATCAGCTGCGTGCCGGGCGTCACGTACTGGCCGAGCTTCACGCCGACTTCGCCGACATGCCCGTCGCGCGGCGCGCGGATCTGCGTGTTCTCGAGGTCGATCTCGGCGAGCTTCACTGCCGCGCGTGCCGATTCGACGGATGCCTCGACCGCGCCGCGATTGACGATCACGGTGCGCAGGTCCTGCGTGGCAACGGCGCGGCCGGCCTGCGTCTGCTGCGAGGTCGCCTCGGCCTGCTTCAGCGTGGCCTCGGCCTGGTGCAGCGCGGCCTCGGTCTGGTCGCGCTCGCGCTGCGACAGCGAGCCGTCCTGCGCCAGCGGGGTGGCGCGCCGCATGTCGGCCTGCGCGCGGGACAGCTGGGCGCGTGCGTTCAGCAACTGCGCCTGCGCGCTCGCGATCTGCGCCTGTGTGCTGCCAATGGCGGCTTCGCGCGACAGCCGTGCCTGCGCGGTGTTCGCGAGGTTCGCCTCCTGCGCGGCGAGCGCGCTGCGCGCCTGCTCGAGCTTCTGGCGATAGATGCGGTCGTCCAGCTTCACCAGGACCTGGCCGGCCTTGACCTCCATGTAGTCCTGTACTTCGACCTCGGCCACGTAGCCGTCGACCTTGGGTGCGACGATGGTCACCATGCCACGCACGTAGGCGTTCTCGGTGGTTTCGGTGCTGGTCTGGAAAGGCGGCAGGCGCCAGGCATACAGCACCAGGCCCACGCAGAGCAGGGTGGCGATCAGCACGATCCAGGTGCCGCGCGAACGAAGGGTTTTGCTGAGTG
>CAIQMJ010000034.1 GCA_903872875.1 uncultured Variovorax sp. | reverse complement strand
GGTCGGACTGTCGAAGCCGCAATTCGATCTCATCAACAATGTCGATGTGAAAATCGAAAGCGAGCCGTCGAGAATCAAGGATGCGCTGGTGCGTCAGGCCTATTCGCCGGTGCGCTGGGTCGAAACCGTACAGGCGTTGCGCGCGCGCGGCGTCGAAGCCATCGTCGAGTGCGGTCCGGGCAAAGTGCTGGCCGGGATGGCCAAGCGCATCGCGCCCGATGCTGCTGCTGCATCCATCTACGACCCGTCGACCTTGGTCGACACCCGTCAACTCCTGAGCGCCTCGTCATGAGCATTCCCAAATTCGAAGGTCAGGTCGCCCTGGTCACGGGTGCGTCTCGCGGCATTGGCGCGGCCATTGCGCTCGAACTTGCGCAACGCGGCCTGAAGGTCATCGGCACTGGCACGACGCCCGACAGCGCCGCCAAGATCACAACCGCACTGGCCGCTCATGACGGGCGCGGCGTCGCGCTCGACGTCAATGATGGCGCTGCGCTGGAGGCGCTCGTCGACGACATCGTCAGGACGCATGGCGCACTGCATGTGCTGGTCAACAACGCTGGTATCACGCGCGACATGCTCGCCATGCGTCTCAAGGACGCCGACTGGGATGCGGTGCTCGACACCAATCTCAAGGGTGTCTTCCGCATGTCGCGGGCGGTGATCCGTCCGATGATGAAGCAGCGCTATGGCCGCATCATCAGCATCACCAGTGTGGTGGGAGCCTCGGGCAATGCCGGCCAGGCCAACTACGCGGCGGCCAAGGCGGGAGTCGCCGGCATGACGCGCGCGTTGGCGCGCGAACTCGGCAGCCGCAACATCACCGTCAACTGCGTGGCGCCGGGCTTCATCGAAACCGACATGACGGCCAGTCTCCCCGAGGCGCAACAGCAGGCCTTGCTGCAGCAGATTCCGCTGGGTCATCTTGGCAAGCCGGCGGACATCGCACACGCGGTCGCCTACCTCGCATCGCCCCAGGCCGCTTACGTGACAGGCCAGGAACTGCACGTCAACGGCGGCATGCACATGTAGCGTCTGTGACGCGTCCTTTTTCCCCGTACGGCGGGTGGGGCAAATGCCTCACGCCGGCCAGCTAAAATCCACCGATTCTTTACAACCCCCAGAGGGAACAAAATGAGCGATATCGAAGCACGTGTCAAAAAGATCATTGCCGAGCAACTCGGCGTTGAAGAGTCGCAAGTCACCAACGAAAAAGCATTCGTGGCCGACCTCGGCGCCGACTCGCTCGACACGGTCGAACTCGTGATGGCACTGGAAGACGAATTCGGCATCGAGATCCCCGATGAAGACGCCGAGAAGATCACGACGGTGCAAAACGCTGTCGACTACGCCACCAAGAATCAAAAGGCCTGATCAGGCCGCACGTTGAAATCCCGCTCCAGCTCGTGGCTTTCATGTCCACGCGCGAAGGGCGTCGACTTCAGCGCTTCCAGAAAGGTATGCCGGCATGACCAAACGCCGTGTCGTTGTCACCGGGCTCGGTTGCTTGGCCCCCGTCGGGAATTCTGTAGAAGAGTCCTGGGCGAATTTATTGGCCGGAAAATCGGGCATTGCGAACATCACAGCGTTTGATGCAAGCGCTTTCGCCTGCAAATTCGCCGGTGAGGTCAAGGGGTTCGACATTACCCAATACATCTCGGAGAAGGAGGCGCGTCATATGGACCGCTTCATTCATCTGGGGTTGGCCGCTGCAGTGCAGGCTGTGCAGGACAGCGGGTTGCCGACCGGCGATGCGTTGTCCTATGAAGAAGCCGTGCGCATTGGTTGCAACATCGGGTCCGGTATCGGCGGTCTGCCGATGATCGAGGAAACGCATGGCGAGCTGATGAGCCGTGGCCCCCGTCGTGTGTCGCCGTTCTTCGTGCCGGCTTCGATCATCAACATGATTTCCGGCCATGTCTCGATCAGATATGGCTTCAAAGGCCCGAACCTTGCCGTCGTGACTGCTTGCACCACGGGCCTGCATGCCATTGGCATATCGGCCCGGATGATTGAATACGGCGATGCCGACGTGATGATCGCCGGTGGTGCCGAGTCGACGATTTCTCCGCTCGGTATCGGCGGCTTCACTGCACCTCGCGCGTTGAGCACCCGCAACGACGACCCTGCTACTGCCTCTCGTCCGTGGGATAAGGATCGCGATGGCTTCGTGTTGGGAGAAGGCGCCGGGGTGCTGGTGCTCGAGGAGTACGAACACGCGAAAGCCCGTGGCGCAAAGATTTACGCGGAAGTCTCGGGTTTCGGCCTCACCGGCGATGCGTATCACATGACGGCTCCCGACGTCGATGGTCCTCGCCGCTCAATGGCGCTGGCGCTGGCCAACGCTGGAGTGAACGCAGACGAGGTGAGTTATCTCAATGCACATGGTACGTCGACGCAGATCGGTGACATCAACGAGACGAACGCGATCAAGCTCGCATTTGGCGACCATGCCAAGAAGCTTGTCGTGAATTCCACCAAGTCGATGACGGGGCATCTGCTGGGCGGTGCTGGCGGTATCGAATCGGTGTTCACCACGCTTGCGGTGTATCACCAGAAGAGTCCGCCGACGATCAACATCTTCAATCAGGACCCTGAGTGCGACTTGGACTACTGCGCCAACGAAGCGCGTGATGTGAAGATCGATGTCGCTGTGAAGAACAACTTCGGCTTTGGTGGTACCAACGGCACGCTGGTGTTCAAACGCGTTTGATTTCCAGCTCTCCATGCACAGCGCCCCGTCGGTGAGCTACCCGGTGAGGCGCTCGCGCCTCGCCAGCCGCTGGATCGTTGCGCTTTGGTGCGGCGGTGCGACATGTGCTGCTGCAGCAGGATTCGCCGGCGGAGTGTCGGGCTGGCGCGGTTTCGTCCTTGTTCTTTCGATCGTCGCCGCAACTGGATCGGTTCATCGGCTTGTTTTCGGCTGTGCAGCTTCCATTGCAGAAAGGTCGCTGTATTTCGACGGGCAAGGATGGTCGCTGTCCGATGGGCCATCATCGTCCAGCGAAGGACGACTGGAGGTTTGTTTGGACTTCCAAACCCTGATGCTGCTGAACTTGCGCGAGCCAGGGAGGTGCCGTCGCTGGATGTGGCTGGAACGGTCGTTCTCTCCACTGCGCTGGCATGACCTGCGGCGTGCTGTATATTCGCGCGCCCCGGCAATGCGTCACGCGACCTCGGCGGCGTCCGGCGCGCCTTCATCTCTTTCATGACAGCTTCCCCTCCGTCTGCCCCGCCGGACAACGCCGCGTCTGACAGCTTTCCAGCCGAGCCGCGTCCGGGCGAAGTCGACTTCCAGTTGGTGCAGCGCACCATCGCCGGAGACCAGAAGGCATTCGAGCTGCTGGTGATCAAGTACCAGCGACGTATCGAGCGACTGATCGGCCGCATGGTGCGTGATGTGGATCTGGTCGAGGACATCGCGCAGGAAACCTTCATTCGCGCGTATCGCGCACTGCATCAATTTCGAGGGGAGGCCCAGTTCTATACCTGGCTATACCGTATCGCCGTGAATACGGCGAAAAAGGCATTGGTCGACATGAAGCGCGACCCGACAGTCTCCGAAAGCGCGCTGCGCCCGTCTTCCGACGACGAAGATGAAACTTACCGCCCCGGAAACGAACCAACATCCGACGAAACCCCCGAAACAGTGCTGGCGGCCAATGAGATTGCAGCCGTCGTCGAGGCCGCAATGGCAGCCTTGCCGGCGGAATTGCGGCAGGCGGTGACCTTGCGCGAGATCGAGGGGATGAGTTACGAGGAAATTGCCGAGGTCATGAACTGTCCGATCGGCACGGTGCGTTCACGGATATTCCGTGCGCGAGAAGCCATTTCGGCACGGGTGAAGCCGATGCTCGACAACCAGTCCGGGAAGCGTTGGTAAGCAGGTGAATCAGATGGAGCACACAGAAATGACGCGCGAGCAGATTTCCGCCCTGGTGGACGGGCAATTGCGGGGTGAGGAGTTCGCACAGACGATGGATCGGGTGGATGAAGCAGACGTGTTGCGCTCGGCATGGTCGACTTATCACCTGATCGGGGATGTCCTGCGTTCCGGCGTGCACTCGCCGTGCACCGATGGCACCGCCTTCATGGCGCGCCTGCAGCAACGGCTCGC
>CAIQMJ010000033.1 GCA_903872875.1 uncultured Variovorax sp. | reverse complement strand
GTAAAGGCCATTTCAAGCAAACGGTACAGTTTATCGTTGACCTCAGTCTCGGCCCAGAACAGTTGCTGGAGGTCCTGCACCCATTCGAAATAGCTGACCGTCACACCGCCGGCATTGCAGATCACGTCGGGCACGACCAGCACGCCGCGTTCCGCCAGGATGTCGTCTGCACTCGGCACGGTCGGTCCGTTGGCGCCTTCGAGCACCAGTTTCGCCGTGGTCTTCTGCGCGCGTTCGGCGTTGATCTGGCCTTCGAGCGCCGCCGGGATCAGGATGTCGCAGGCGACGTCCCAGAAGGATTCGTTCTCGACCACGTCGCCGCCCTTGAAGGCGACCACGCCGTCGGTGCGCGACACCGGGATCAGCGCGGCCAGGTCCAGGCCCTGGTCGTTCACGATGGTGCCGGTGTGGTCCTGCACAGCAACCACCTTGGCACCGGCCTCGACGAACAGTTCGGCCGCGACCGAACCCACGTTGCCGAAGCCCTGCACCGCGACGCGCGCACCGCGCAGGTCGAGGCCGAGACGGCGCGCCGCTTCGCGGCCGGTCACGAACACGCCGCGGCCGGTCGCCTTCACGCGGCCGAGCGAGCCGCCCAGGTGCAGCGGCTTGCCGGTGACCACGCCGGTGGCCGTGCCGCCGACGTTCATCGAATAGGTGTCCATCATCCAGGCCATGATCTGGCCGTTGGTGTTCACGTCGGGCGCCGGAATGTCCTGTTGCGGGCCGATGATGATGCCGATCTCGCTGGTGTAGCGCCGCGTGACCTTCTCCAGTTCCTTCAGCGACAGCTTCTTCGGATCGACACGGATGCCGCCCTTGGCGCCGCCATACGGCAGGTTGACCGCCGCCGTCTTGACCGTCATCCAGGCCGACAGCGCCATCACTTCTTCCAGCGTGACGTCGGGGTGGAAGCGCACGCCTCCCTTGCCCGGCCCGCGCGACATGTTGTGCTGCACGCGGTAGCCCTCGAAGTGGGCGATGGTGCCGTTGTCCATCTCGATCGGCACGTCGACGATCAGCGCGCGCTTGGGGCGCTTGAGCGTCTCGGCCCATTTGGCGAGGCCGCCCAGATAGGGAACGACGCGATCGACCTGCTGCAGGTAGGTGCCCCACGGGCTGTTCGGCGTGGGATGGACGAAGGACAGTTTTTCGCTCATGAGAGATACCTCGGTGGATGAACTGGCCGGACGATAGCCGCGCCGCGTGACGCGCGCCACTGCCTATGCACGCGGCGATCGTGGTTATGCGCTTGTGGCAAGCGGCGCAGCCGACAACCGATCGATCTCTTGAATTTTCATCCATCATGATGGAAAATAAATCCATCATGACGGAAAAAACACTCGCCGCGGAAGCGGACATCAATAAGCGCATCGCCCAGCGCGTGGCGGGCCTGCGCGCCGGCAGCGGGCTGTCGCTTGAGGCCTTGGCCGCGCGCAGCGGTGTCGGCCGTTCGACGATCTCGCTCATCGAGCGCGGTGAAACCAGCGCGACGGCCGTCGTGCTTGAGAAGGTGGCGGCCGGGCTCGGTGTCGCACTGGCCGCGCTGTTCGAAACCGGGCGCGCGACGCCAGGTCCGCTGATGCGGCGTGACGAGCAGCCGGTGTGGCAGGACCCGGCGTCCGGTTACGTGCGACGCAACGTCTCGCCACCGGATCAGGCCTCGCCGCTGCGGATCGTCGAGGTCGACTTCCCGGCCGGTGCGCGCGTGGTGATGGAGGGGGCGAGTTCGGACGCCGTGCTGCACCAGCAGGTCTGGTTGCTCGAAGGTGCCATGGAACTGTCGCACGGCGGCAATCGCTGGCGGCTGGAGGCGGGCGACTGCCTGGCGATGAACCTCGAAGGTCCGCTCGAGTACCGAAACCCGACACGCCAGCCCGCGCGCTACGCGGTCGTGCTGACGTCGGCCCGCTTCGTAGCACCCGCAAGGCGGCCGGCATGACAGCCGCGCCGATCGCCATCCGGCGCCTGACCACCGTCGACGAGGCACAGATCCGCGAACTGGCCGACGTGCTGTGCGACTGCGTGGCTGGCGGCGCCTCGGTCAGCTTCATGCTGCCGCTTTCGCAAGCCCGCGCCGAGGCGTTCTGGCGCGATGTCGCCGGCGGCGTGGCGCGCGGCGAGCGCGCGTTGCTGGTTGCGCAAGACGCACAAGGCGCGATCGTCGGCACGGTGCAGCTCGTGCTCGCGCAGCCCGAAAACCAGCCGCACCGCGCCGACGTCGCCAAGATGCTCGTGCACCGTCGCGCAAGACGCCAGGGCATCGCCGCGCGCCTGATGCGCGCCGTCGAATCCGAAGCGGCGACCGAGGGCAAGTCGCTGCTGGTGCTCGACACCGCCACCGGCGGCGACGCCGAGCGGCTCTATGGCGGCCTGGGCTGGCAACGCTGCGGCGTGGTGCCGGGCTATGCGCTGTGGCCGGATGGCGGCTTGTGCGGCACGACGATCTTCTTCAAGCCGGTCGACGCCATCACGGCACCCTGAAGCTGATCACGGGCGCTTCATCGCCGCGGCCCGGCTTGAGTTCCCCGCGTGCCGGCAGCTTCGGTACAGCGTCACCGGTCTGGACGGGAATCGACGTGACGCCGCCCGCGCCGAATTGGTTGGTGAAGACATTGAGATAGGCCAGGCCGCCGGCGGACGGCACGACTGTCAGCGCCAACTCGCTCGCCCCCAGGGACAGCGCCACTTCCGACTCGGACATCGACATCTGCAGGCCGGCGTCCACAGACAGGCGCAGCGTCGCCGCAGGATCGGTCACGGCGTCGAAGTACAGCGTCACTGCGAAAGGTTGGCCGACGACCGCAAGACCGTCAGCGCGATAGCGCACCCGAATGCCCGAACCGTTCGCCTTCTGCAGCGTGTCGTGGATGCCTTCGCCAGGTGACGGCGTGCGCGCTGCCGCTGTGGCCGGAGCCGTCGAAGCCTTGTCCCATCGGGCCAGCAGCGGGAACAGGCCGAAGACGAGCGCCAGGATGCAGACCAGAAGACCGCGGACACGCGGAGAACGAAGCGCTTGCATGGGATGCCCTTCAGTTGACGGTGACAGCGAAGCAGGTGTTCGCAGCGCTGTTGTTGTAGTCGGTGACAGCAAGCACGTGCATGCCGGCCTCGAGATCGGTGGACAGCGCCTCGGTCGACGGCGACGTGGCGTCTGAAGTCGCCATGAGCCCGTTCAGGCGATAGAGCGCGAAGTCGGGGTCGGTTGCGGCACCTCCGCCGGACACCGCGATGCGGTAGGTGCCGGCGGCAGGCACATCGAAACGCACGAAGGCATAGTTGCCCAGCTTGTTGCCACCGGCTGTGGCGCCGAGGCGGTTCGACACGCACGCGTTGACGGTCCCGCCAACGGTGAGCACCTGGTACATCGGCAACGCGACGCCGGACCCGCCCGATGTGGTTTCGCCCGTGCCCCAGCCATCTGCTTCGGCGTTGATGTTCTGCGCGGCGAGCAGCGGCGCAAAGCGCGCGCCGGCCGCAGCGGACTGCTGCTTCAGCGCCGCATTGAAGGCGTGGATCGACGTCAGCGGGCCACCGGCCATGAACCTGGCGCCGGTCATCGCGTTGAAGATCACCCCGAAGCCCTGTTCGGCATCGAGCCGCCAGAGCACCTGGTCGATCGATTGCTCGTTGAACCAACCCTTGACCGCCTTCGTGCCCGTCGGCCCCGCAGCGAGGTCGATCGACAGCCCCTTGGCCTGGCCCTTGCCGAGAGAGTCGGTGTAGGTGCTTCTTGCCAGCGCGATGCCCGACCAGGCGTTGCCCCAGCCCTCGGAGAAGGCGACGCGCGGATCGAGCAGGTCGCCTGCACCATGGCCACCGCCGACGCTGTCGTCCCGGCTGATCGCGTCCTGGAAGTAATGCCCCCATTCGTGGGCGATGACGGACGAATCGAACTCGTCGGTGTCGACGTCTTCCTTGCCCAGCACGAAGATCCTGGCAAACAGGCCGGCCGGCCTGTAGACGGTCGTGCCGATCTGGCCGAGTGCGATGTCGCCACTGGTCGGAACGTTGTTGGGGCTCCAGTACAGACCCAGCTTCGGAAAGACCATGTTCGGTGCGACCGTCAGCACCTTCTGTTGGGCGATGTAAACCGTGTCGAGAATGGCCCATGGCGCCGCGAGCCGTGCGCCCGCGTAGCCGTTGCCGTCCCAGCCCGAGCTCGCATGCAGGTCCTTGCGCACCCCTTGAAGGGTGGCGATCTGCTTCTCGCTCTCCAGGCTGTAGATGCTGTTGAGCTGCGTGTTGTCGGCGACCCGGGTGTCCCACGATGGACCGTCGCCGAGCTGCTGCATCCTGGCGACGACACGCACGACGAACGAACTGCCGACGGGAACCGTGGCCGTGTAATGGCCAGCGGCGTCCGTGGCGGTGGTCGCGATCACCGCCTGCGCATCATCGACGAGCTCGACGATGGCGCCGCGCACCGGCTTGCTTGCGATGGCACCGTAGACCAATGGCCCGCTGTCGTTGGGTACGGCGTCGAAGCTGACGTCGCCCGTGACGGTACCCAAGGGGATGTCGATCGCGGCGGCTGCGTCCGTCTTCTGCGCGGGACCGGCATCCGTGCCGCCGCCACCGCATCCGGCCAGCGTGAAGGCCAGCATCAGCGCGCAGTGCGCCAAAAGGGTTTTCAGTGTGTTCATGGCTCTGGTCGATAAGACGAGATGCGGTACGCATCTCTTTCGGAGCCAAAAAACTATTCCCTCGAAACAAGCCCTCTCATGTCACCCATCCAATTCATGGGAGCAGCCGGGGAACCGCGCATTTTTCCCATCGAATCGGAACCATCGGCATACGGAAGCCTGCGTCTCATCGCCGGTTTGTGGCCGATCGGTCAGGCCTTCGGCCGGCCACCGAAGATGGCGGTTCCGATGCGTACCATCGTGCTGCCGGCGGCGACGGCTGCCTCGAGATCGGCACTCATGCCGAGCGACAGCGTGTCGAGCGCGATGCCGTCCTCGCGCAGCTGCGCGAAGACCTGCGCGGCCCGCAGGAAGAGCGCACGTTGTGCCTCGAAGTCCGGGGCCGGCTCGGGGATCGCCATCAGGCCGCGCAGGCGAAGTCGCGGCAGCGCCGCCACCGCACGCGCCAGCGGGAGCGCATCTTCTGCGGCGACTCCCGACTTGTTGGCCCCGCCGTCGACATTGACCTGCAGGCAGACCTGCAGCGGCGGCAGATGGGCCGGGCGCTGCTCGTCCAGGCGTTCGGCGATCTTGAGCCGGTCGACGCTGTGCACCCAATCGAAATGCTCGGCCACGACGCGTGTCTTGTTGCTCTGCAGCGGCCCGATGCAATGCCATTCGATGGCGCTGCGCAGGTCGGCCAGCGCCTCGATCTTGGCAACACCTTCCTGCACGTAGTTCTCGCCGAACGCGGTCTGGCCCGCGGCGAAGGCTTCGCGCACCGCGTCGGGCCCGAAGGTCTTCGACACCGCGAGCAGACGCACACTGCCGGGGGTGCGTGTGGCCGCGGCACATGCGGCGTCGATGCGTTCGCGAACGTGGGCGAGCTGGCTGGCTATCGTCGTCATAATCATCCGGAAAATCGTATCAAACGGGCCAAGGGAAACATCGTGGACATCACCCAGCTGCTCGCATTCAGCGTCAAGAACCAGGCGTCGGACCTGCATCTGTCGTCAGGCTTGCCGCCGATGATCCGCGTGCACGGCGATGTGCGCCGCATCAACGTCGACCCACTGGACCACAAGGCCGTGCACGCGATGGTGTACGACATCATGAGCGACCTGCACCGCAAGCACTACGAGACCTTCCTGGAAGTGGACTTCTCGTTCGAGATCGACGGGCTCGCGCGCTTCCGGGTGAACGTGTTCAACCAGTCGCGCGGGGCTGCTGCCGTGTTCCGGACCATCCCGTCCAAGGTTCTCACGCTGGAGCAGATCAATGCACCGCGCATCTTCGGCGAACTGGCCCTGAAGCCCCGCGGACTGGTGCTGGTCACCGGCCCGACCGGCTCAGGCAAGTCGACCACGCTGGCCGCGATGATCAACTACCTGAACGAAACCGAGTACGGCCACATCCTCACGGTCGAGGATCCGATCGAGTTCGTGCACGAGTCGAAGAAATGCCTGATCAACCAGCGCGAGGTCGGCCCGATGACGCTGAGTTTCGCCGCGGCGCTGCGCTCGGCGCTGCGCGAGGATCCGGACGCGATCCTGGTCGGCGAGATGCGCGATCTCGAGACGATCCGCCTCGCGATGACCGCGGCCGAGACCGGCCATCTCGTGTTCGCCACGCTGCATACGTCGAGCGCTGCCAAGACCATCGACCGGATCATCGACGTGTTCCCGGGGGACGAGAAGGAAATGATTCGCGCGATGTTGTCCGAGTCCCTTCAGGCCGTGATCTCGCAGACGCTGTGCAAGGCCAAGAATGGCCAGGGCCGCGTGGCGGCGCACGAGATCATGCTGGGCACGCCGGCCATCCGCAACCTGATCCGCGAGGGCAAGGTCGCGCAGATGTATTCGGCGATCCAGACGGGCAGCGGCCAGGGCATGCAGACGCTCGACCAGAACCTGGCGGACCTGGTACGGCGTGGCCTGATCTCGTCGGCTGAAGCCCGCAGCAAGGCCAGGATGCCCGAGAACTTCCCGGGCTGAACACAGGCGAACGACCATGGAACGCGATCAAGCCAGCCAGTTCATCAACGACCTGCTCAAGCTCATGGTGAGCCGCAACGGCAGCGACCTGTTCATCACTGCCGACTTTCCGCCAGCCATCAAGGTCGATGGCAAGCTCACCCGGATGTCGGCGCAGCCACTGAGTGCGCAGCACACGCTGGCGCTCACGCGATCGGTCATGAACGACCGCCAGGTGGCGGAGTTCGAGCGCACCAAGGAATGCAACTTCGCGATCTCGCCGACCGGCATCGGACGCTTCCGCGTCAATGCCTTCGTTCAGCAAGGCAAGGTCGGCATGGTGATGCGGACCATTCCTTCGACGCTGCCGACCATCGATGGTCTGGGCATGCCGCAGGTGCTCAAGGACATCACGTCGAGCAAGCGCGGCCTGGTCATCCTGGTCGGTGCGACCGGTTCGGGCAAGTCGACCACGCTGGCGGCGATGGTCGACTGGCGCAACGAGAACTCCTACGGCCACATCGTGACGGTGGAGGACCCGGTCGAATTCGTGCATCCGCACAAGAACTGCGTGGTGACGCAGCGCGAGGTCGGCATCGACACCGACAGCTGGGAGGCAGCGCTCAAGAACACGCTGCGCCAGGCGCCCGACGTGATCCTGATGGGGGAGATCCGCGACCGCGAGACCATGGAGCACGCCGTCGCCTTCGCCGAGACCGGCCATCTCTGCATGGCCACGCTGCATGCGAACAGCGCCAACCAGGGGCTCGACCGCGTCGTCAACTTCTTCCCCGAGGAACGCCGTGCGCAGTTGCTGATGGACCTGTCGCTCAATCTGCGCGCGCTGGTGTCGCAACGGCTGATTCCGACCGAGGACGGCCTGAACCGGATTGCCGCAGTCGAGGTGCTGCTGAACACGCCACTGGTGACCGACCTGATCTTCAAGGGCCAGGTCGGCGAGATCAAGGAAGTGATGAAGAAGAGCCGCAATCTCGGCATGCAGACCTTCGATCAGGCCCTGTTCGACCTGTTCGAGAACGGCGCGATCTCGTACGAGAACGCGTTGCGCAACGCGGATTCGGCCAACGACCTGCGCTTGCAGATCAAGCTCAACGGCCGCCGTGCGCGCACGCCGGACCTGTCGGCCGGCACGGAGCATTTCGCGATTGTCTGAGCGGGTGTCCGACCGCAGTGCGGCCTGCCCGGTCGAATGGGCAGGCGAGCGTCTCGACCTGCTGCCTGAACGCGCGCTCTGGTGGTCTGCCGGCAGCACGCTGTTCGTCGCCGATCTGCACCTGGGCAAGGCCGCGACCTATCGTGCGCTGGGCCAACCTGTCCCCGGCGGCACGACGCAGGAGAATCTCGCGCGGCTCGATTCGCTCCTGACGCGTCATCGCCCGCGGCACCTGGTATTCCTTGGCGATTTCCTGCACGCGGCACAGGCACGCACGCCTGGGCTGCTGGCGCTGCTCGACGCCTGGCGCGGGCGTCACGCGGACATCGCAATGACGCTGGTGCGCGGCAACCACGACAGCCGCGCCGGCGATCCGCCGCCCGGGCTCCACATCGAGATGGCGGACGAGCCGTGGCTGCTCGGCCCGTTCGCCTGCTGCCATCATCCGCAGCAGCATCCAACGCACTTCGTGCTGGCCGGCCATCTGCATCCGTCGCTCACCCTGCATGGTCGCGGGCGCGACCGGCTGAGGATGCCCTGCTTCGTGCACGAGCCGCATCAGGCGATCCTGCCGGCCTTCGGCGAATTCACCGGCGGCTGGCAGATGGAAGCAGCGCCGGGCCGGCGCTTCTACGGCGTCGGTGGCGATGCCGTATGGGCTCTGCCCGACACCGGCCCGGTCTGACGCAGGGCCTTCGGTTGCGCAGGTAGGATAGAAGATCCCATCGCCCACTGCCCATGCCCACCAGAACCAAGCTCAGCGCCGCTCACCTAGGCGGCACCGCCGACGACGTCGAAGCGGCTTTCTACGAAGCACTCCAGCACGGCGACATCGATGCGCTGATGGACTGCTGGGCCGATGACGACGAAGTGTTCTGCGTGCATCCCGGTGGTCCGCGGCTGGTCGGCCCCGCAGCGATCCGCGCCGCGTTCGAACACATGTTCGGCAACGGCGCCATCCATGCATCGCCAGCCCGGGTGCGCAGAGTGGAGTCGTTGGCGAGCGCGGTGCACAACGTGCTGGAGCGCATCGAAGTACTGACGCCCGAGGGTGCACGCCATGCATTCGTGCTGGCAACGAACGTGTATCACAAGACTGCTGAAGGCTGGCGCATGGTGGCCCACCATGCGAGCCCCGGCAGTGCGGTCGTGCCCGACGAGGACGCCGAGGCACGCCAGACGCTGCACTGAAGGCCGGTGATGGAGAGCTACGTTGCACCCCGCTGGCTGCCTGGAGGCAATCTGCAGACGATCTGGCCGGCCCTCTTTTCGCGCCGCGGCGCGGGCACGCCGCCGGCCTACCGCAGGGAACGCTGGCAAGCGCCGGACGACGACTTCATCGACGTCGATTTCGTGGATGCGCCCCAGCCCGGCGGTCGCACGCTGCTGGTGCTGTTCCACGGCCTGGAAGGTTCGTCACGCAGCCACTATGCAGAAACCTTCGCGGCCTGTGCCGCTGAACGCGGCTGGGCCTTTGCCGTGCCGCATTTCCGGGGCTGCAGCGGCGAGATCAACCTCGCGCCGCGCGCCTACCACTCGGGCGATTTCGAGGAGATCGGCTGGATTCTCGCGCGCCTGCGGGCGCAACACGATGCGGCGGGCGGCGGCCCGCTGGTCGCTGCGGGCGTCTCGCTCGGCGGCAATGCGCTGCTGCGTTGGGCCGAGGAAGCCGGCAGCGAGGCCGGGCGCACGGCCGATGCCGTGGCGTCGATTTCCGCACCGCTCGATCTTGCCGCCGGCGGCGCGGCCATCGGGCAAGGTTTCAACCGACTGGTCTACACCCGAATGTTCCTGTCGACCATGAAACCCAAGGCGCTTGCCAAGCTGGCGCAGCATCCCGGGCTGTTCGATCGCGATCGGTTGCTGGCGGCCCGCGATCTGTTCGAATTCGACAACGTGTTCACCGCACCGCTGCACGGCTTTCGCGACGCGCAGGACTACTGGACGCGCGGCTCCGCCAAGCCCCACCTGCACGCGATCCGCATTCCTGCGCTGGTGATCAATGCGGTCAACGATCCCTTCGTTCCGGGCACGAGTCTGCCGCGGCGGCAGGACGTGGGCGCGAGCGTGACGCTCTGGCAGCCACGGCACGGCGGGCATGTCGGCTTTGCCGCCGGCCGCCTGCCGGGTCACGTGCGTACGATGCCCGAACAGGTCGGCGACTGGCTGGCTGCACGCACCGGGCAGCCTCGGCCGCCCACATGAAAGACTTCCATGGATGACATCGTCAAGCAGGCACTTGCCAAGTGGCCGAATGTGCCGCATTGCTACGGATGGCTGGGCCTCGACGCCCGCGGCAACTGGTACATGCGCGACGACCAAACGCAGGCCGAAGGCGCGTTTCCCAGCGCCAAAGGCTCGATGCTGCGGCACGACAAGCTGATCGACTTCATCCACCGCAACTACGACCGGGACGAACAGGGGCAATGGTTCTTCCAGAACGGCCCGCAGCGCGTCTACGTCGAGCTGGAGGCTGCCCCTTTCGTCTGGCGCATCCACGCCGACGACTCGGTCGAAAGCCATACCGGCCAGGCGGTGGCGCCGACGGCCTGCCTGCTCGACGAGGCCGGCAAGCTCTATCTCGCCGCGCCGATCGGACTCGGGCTGGTCCACACCCAGGATGTGGGCCTGGCCGCAGACATCATCGAACGTGGCATATGGACGCCGGAAGAGGTTCAGGCGGATACGCTGCCCGGTCGCTTCGGTCACGTGCTGAGCCCCGCCGCGGATCACGCTGCCCTGTCGACTGCGTCGCTTCGCCAGACCGAGACGTGAAAAAGCCCGGCGGCACCGGGCTTTTCATTCGGAGGGCCACCCCTCGGTGGCGCTCGACCAGTTACTTGGAAGCGCTGGCCGCCGCGGCGGGCGCAGGTGCTGAAGCGGCAGCGGGCGCTGCAGGTGCTGAAGCCGCGGCTGCAGGCTCCGCAGCGGCTCCTTCAGCGGGCGCTGCACCTGCGGCCGGACGGTCCGGTACCGGGAACTTGGCGCCGCCGGCATTGGCCATGTAGACCACCGCGCGGCCGATCTCGAGGTCTTCGAAGTCGCCACCACCTTGCGGCGGCATCGCGCCCTTGCCCTTGAGCGCGTGTTCCAACAGCGTCGCATAGCCCTGTCCGATGCGTGGACCCCATGCGGCGGCATCGCTGAAGTGCGGTGCGCCCGGGATGCCTGGCGAACCGTGGCAGGTCGTGCACTGCGCCTTGAACACTGCCTCGCCGGTCGCGAGCGCCCGATTGGCGTCGCGGATCTCGATGGAGCCGATCTTCCTCAGGCGCTCGGCGACATCACGGTCGCGTACATCCTGCGACACGCCGTACAGCGCCATGTTCTCGCCCTGGGCCGAGCCCGAGGGACGCACCCCGGAGACCACGAAGGCGACCAGCCCCACGATGATCAGGATCGGTCCGACGAAGGAGAAAAAAACTGCGAGGAGCAGTTGTTTCGGATTCTTGATCGGTCCGGTGTGGGCGTCTTCTGTAGCCTGGTAGTGCGTGTCTGCGCTCATGGCGTCCTCAAATCGGGGGCTTCTCGGGGGCTTTTCTCAATCACCGCGAATTATAGAGAGGCCCTTCGCCCGATCGGGAAAAGGCCTGTCACCTATTCACCGGCTCGCCCAACCGCCACCCAGCGATTTGTAGAGCGCCACCTGGTTCTGCAGCTGCAGCAGCCGCGCCTGGACGGCGAGTTGCTGCGCGCTGAACAGCGAACGCTGTGCATCGAGCAGATCGAGCGCACTTGCCACGCCATTGCGGTAGCGCAGGTCCGAGAGCTTGAAACGCACGCCCTCGGCATCGGCCTGGGCACGTTGCGCGCGCACCTGCTCGCCGAAGGTCTCGCGGCCGGCCAGCGCGTCTGCGACTTCCCGGAATGCGGTCTGGATCGATTTCTCGTACTGCGCCACGGCGATGTCGCGCCCGGCAACCGCCGACTCGAGTCCGGCGCGGTTCGCACCCGCATTGAAGATCGGAAGCGTCAGCTGCGGCGCCAGCGAAAAGGCGGTAGATCCACTCTTGAACAGCCCGGACAGTTCGTTGCTCACCGTACCGGCGCTCGCCGTGAGCGAGATGCGCGGGAAGAAGGCCGCGCGCGCCGCGCCGATGTTGGCATTGGCACCGATCAGTACCTGCTCGGCCTGGCGGATGTCCGGCCGTTCGATCAGCAGGTCGGACGGCAGGCCGGCGGGCAGTTCCTGCATCGGGCTGACGCTCTCGAGCGGACTTTGACCGTTTGCGACGGTCATGGCGGTCGGCGGCATCGGCGCGCCGAGCAACAGCGACAGCGCGTTCTCGTCCTGTTGGCGCTGGCGCTTGAGTTGCGCATACGACGCACGTGCCGACTCGGCGAGCGAATTGGCCTGCTGGAAGTCGAGTTCGGACGACACGCCGTTGTCGAAGCGCAGCTTGGTCAGCCGCACCGAGTCCTCGCGCGTGGCCAGGGTCTGGCGCGTCAGCTCGAGCAGTTCATCGTCGGCCAGCAACGTGTACCAGCCCGTGGCGACGGCGCTGACCAGGCTGATCTGCGCCGCCTTGCGCGCCTCGTCGGTCGCCAGGTACTGGGCCAGCGCCTGCTGCTTCAGGCTGTCGAGACGACCGAAGAAGTCGATCTCCCACGCCGAGATGCCAAGCCCCACCTGGAAGGTGTTGCCCAGGCGGCCATCGATCACCGACGGCTGGCGCGTGCCGGAGACGATGCCGTTGATCGCCGGCAGCTGCGCGGCCCGGCTGATCTGGAACTGCGCGCGAGCCTGCTCGATGTTGAGCACTGACACCCGCAGATCACGGTTGTTGGCGAGCGCCGTATTGATCAGCGACTGCAGCCGCGCGTCGGCGAAGAAGTCCTGCCAGGCGGTGTTGGCCGCTGCCGCACCGGCCGGCTGCGCCGGGTCGCCCGGGAAGGTGGTCGGCACGGGCGCCGTGGGGCGCTCGTAGGTCGGGATCAGCGAGCAGCCAGCCAGGAATGCGCTGGCGGCTGCGGCGACCAGCGCCTTGCGAAGGATCAATGGCTTCTTAAACATGGTTCTGCTCCACCCCTGCGGCGTCGGCATGACGCTTGTCCGCCTCCTGCTGCCGCTTGCTGCCCTTGAACAGCCCGCGCACCACCACGAAGAAGACGGGCACGAAGAACACCGCGAGCACGATGCTGGTCACCATGCCGCCCAGCACGCCGGTGCCGATGGCGCGCTGGCTGGCCGAGCCGGCACCCGAGGCGATCACCAACGGCAGCACGCCGAGGCCGAAGGCCAGCGAGGTCATCACGATCGGACGGAAACGCATATGAGCCGCCATGAGCGCGGACTCGATCACGCTCTTGCCCTGTGCCTGCAGGTCCTTCGCGAACTCGATGATCAGGATCGCGTTCTTCGCGGACAAGCCGATGATCGTGATCAACCCCACCTGGAAGTACACGTCGTTCGAATAGCCGCGGAACAGCGTGGCGAGCACCACGCCGAGCACGCCCAGCGGCACGACGAGCACCACGGCCAGCGGAATGGACCAGCTCTCGTACAGCGCCGCGAGACACAGGAACACCGCCAGGATCGCGAAGCCGTAGAGGATCATGGCCTGCGAGCCGGCGAGCTTTTCCTCGCGCGACTGGCCGGTCCACTCGTAGCCGAAGCCCGGCGGCAGCTTGGTGGCAAGCTGCTCCATCTCGGCCAGTGCGGCACCTGTGCTGTAGCCCGGTGCCGGGCTGCCGGCGATCCGCATCGCGGGGTAGCCGTTGTAGCGCACGGTCTGCGTCGCGCCCTTGACCCAGCGCGTGGTCGCAAAAGCCGACAGCGGCACGCCCTGGCCCTTGGCATTGGTGGCGTTGAGTTGCAGCAGGTCGTCCGGCTGCATGCGCGCCGGTGCATCGGCCTGCACCACCACGCGCTGCAGGCGGCCCTGGTTCGGGAAGTCGTTGATGTACGACGAACCGAGCGCGGTCGACAGCGTCGCATTGATCGAGTCGAAGGTCACGCCCAGCGCATTCGCCTTGTCGCGATCGATGTCGATCTGCAGCTGCGGCGCGTCTTCCAGGCCGTCCGGCCGCACCTGGGCCAGCACCTTGCTCTTCGACGCCATGCCCAGCATCTGGTTGCGCGCGTTGACCAGCGCCTCGTGGCCCGCGCCAGCGCGGTCCTGCAGGCGGAAGGTGAAGCCGGAGGCTGCGCCCAGTTCGGGAATCGGCGGCGGGTTCAGCGCGAAGATGAACGCGTCGCGGATGCCGAACAGGGCGCCGTTCAGGCGGGCGGCCAGCGATTCGGCCGACATGCCCGCGCCCTTGCGCTCGTCCCAGGGCTTGAGCGTCACGAACGCCAGGCCGGCGTTCTGGCCCTGGCCCGAGAAGCTGAAGCCCAGCACGCCGACCATGCTCTGCACCTCGGGTTGCTTGAGCACCTGTGCCTCGACCTGCTCCATCACGGCCGTCGTGCGCTCCAGCGTTGCGCCAGGCGGCAATTGGACGTTCACCAGGATGTTGCCCTGGTCTTCGCTCGGCAGGAAGGAGCTTGGCAGGCGCATGTAGACCAGCGCCACCACGCCGATGATCGCGACGTAGATGATGAGATAGCGGGCGGCGCGCTTGAGGATGCGCGCAACCCAGCTCTCATAGCCCTTGGCGGTACGCGTGAAGCCGCGGTTGAACCAGCCGAAGAAGCCCTTCTTCTCATGGTGCCCGCCTGCTTCCATCGGCTTGAGCAGCGTGGCGCACAGCGCGGGCGTGAGCGACAGTGCCATGAAGGCCGAGAAGCCGATCGACGCCACCATCACCGCCGAGAACTGCCGGTAGATGTTGCCGGTCGAGCCGGCGAAGAATGCGAGCGGCACGAACACCGAGATCAGCACGACGGTCACGCCGATGATGGCGCCCGAGATCTGCTTCATCGCCTTGCGCGTGGCCTCCAGGGGCGACAGGCCCTCTTCGGACATGATCCGCTCGACGTTCTCGACCACCACGATCGCATCGTCCACCACGATGCCGATCACCAGCACCATGCCGAACATGGTCAGCACGTTGATCGAGAAGCCCAGCGCCAGCAGGGTGGCGAAGGTGCCCAGCAGCGCAACCGGCACCACGATCGTCGGAATGATCGTGTAGCGCCAGTTCTGCAGGAACAGGAACATCACGACGAACACCAGCGCCACCGCTTCGAACAGCGTCTCCGCGACCTGCTTGATGGAGATCCGCACGAAATCCGAGCTGTCGTACGGGATCGTCCACTTCACGCCCTTGGGGAAGTACTGCTGCAGCTCGGTCATCTTGGCGCGCACGGCATCAGCCGACTGCAGCGCGTTGCCGCTTGGCGACTGCTGGACGCCGATACCGACTGCCGGCTTGCCGTTCAAGCGGGCCGAGGTCGCATAGGTCTGGCCGCCCAGTTCGATGCGGGCCACGTCGCGCAGCCGCACGGCGGAGCCGTCGGTGTTGGCGCGCAGCACGATGTTGCCGAACTGCTCGACGCTGGCGAGCTGCCCGTTGACGATCACCGTCGCGGCGATGCCCTGGCCCGAGACGTTCGGCAGGTCGCCGATGGTGCCCGACGACACCTGGGCATTCTGTGTACGGATCGCGTTCGAGACGTCGGTCGTCGACAGGCTGAAGCCACGCAGCTTGGCCGGGTCGATCCAGATCCGCATCGCGCGCTCGCTGCCGAACAGCTGGGCCTGGCCGATGCCGGGCAGGCGCTGCAATTCAGGCACCACGTTGCGCGCCGCATAGTCGCCCAATGCGATCGGGTCGATCGCCGGATCGTCCGACGACAGCATCGTGAACAGCAGGAAGTTGGAACGCGACTTGTCGACGCGCACGCCCTGCTGCGTCACCACCGACGGCAGGCGGGGCGTGGCGCGCGACAGGCGGTTCTGCACGTCGACCTGGGCCAGGTCGGAATTGGTGCCCGGCTGGAAGCTGATGGTGATCGTGCCGGTGCCGTCCGCCTGCGCGACCGACTCCATGTAGATCATGCCCTGCGCGCCGTTCATTTCGCGCTCGATCACGGACAGCACGCTGTCCTCGAGCGTCTGCGCCGACGCGCCCGGATAGGCGACGTTGACGACGATCGCCGGCGGAGCCACCGGCGGGTACTGCGCGATCGGCAACTGCGTGATCGCAACGCCGCCCATCACGAGGATGAACAGCGCGATCACCCAGGCGAAGATCGGGCGTTCGATGAAGAATTTAGCCACGCTTCAGGCTCCTCAGGACTTCGGTGCCGCGGCGGGTGCGGAGGCCGGTGCGGCCGGTGCAGCGGCTCCTGCCGGCGCTGCGGCGGCCGCGGTGTTGGGCGCGGTCCATGGCACCGCCTTCACGGGCGTTCCGGGCGGCAGCATCTGCAGCTTCTGGAAGCCGTCGACCATCACCTGCTCGCCGGCCTTCAGGCCTTCGAGCACGACCCAGCGATTGTTCTGCGCGGCGCTGATCTTCACCTTGCGCTGGCTGATCTTGCCGTCGGCACCAACCACCGACAGGGTGTCGCCCTGCTGGGTGCGCGTCACGGCCTGCTGCGGCACGCTGATCGCGTTGGCGGCCTGCGCCTGTTCGATTCGCACGCGCACATAGAGGCCCGGGAGCAGTTCGCCGGTCGGATTGGGCACTTCGGCGCGCAGCGTGACCTGGCCGCTGGTCGCGTCGACCGTCAGGTCGGAGAACAGCAGCTTGCCGGTCTGGCTGTATTCGGTCCCGTCTTCCAGTACCAGCTTGACGCTGGCGGCCTCGCCGCTCACGCGCTTGAACTGACCCGATTCCATCGCACGGCGCAGCTTGAGCGCGTCGTTGGCCGACTGGGTGAAGTTCACGTACATCGGGTTGATCTGCTGGATCACCGCGAGCTGGGTTGCTTCGCCCTGGCCGACCAGTGCGCCTTCGGTGACCAGTGCGCGGCCGATGCGTCCTGAGATCGGCGCCGTGACCGAGGCGTAGCCTAGATTGATGTTGGCGGTCTGCACGGCCGCGCGGCCGACGCCGACGTCGGCTTCGGCGGCTTTCCAGGCGGCCACGGCGTTCGCGTATTCCTGCTTGCTCACGGCGTTGGCCTCGACCAGCGGCTTGTAGCGATCGGCCAGCGCCTTCGCCTGCACGGCGTTGGCTTCGGCGCGCGCCAGGCTGGCCTGCGAGCTGGCCGCGGCGGCGCTGTACGGTGCGGAATCGATGCGGAACAGCTGCTGGCCCTGCTTCACGTCGCTGCCTTCGCGGAACAGGCGTTGCTGCAGGATGCCGGCGGCGCGGGCGCGCACCTCCGCCACGCGCGAGGCCTCGAGGCGCCCCGGCAGTTCGGTCACCAGGCCGACATCGCCCGGCGTTGCCACGACCACGCCGACTTCGGGAGGCGGAGGCGCACCGCCACCACCGGCCGCGCCAGCACCGGCAGCGGGTGCGTCACCCTTGCCGCAGGCGGCGAGGGACAGCACCACCGCGCCGAAAACAGTGGCGATCGCCCAGGACAACGGGCGACGGAACGATTGCGGAACATGCGAGACGGGCATGCGATTCCTTCCAGAGGGGATCAATCAAAAAGTGGGGGCCGAAACACGGGGGCAAACGGAATACCCGACATACCGCAAGAAATCGGCCAGCGCGCGACTATACATACATTCGTGAATGTATAGTCGCATGCACTTGGTGAAAACCCGCAATCTACACAAGAAAGGAGACATGTCATGGCGCGCCGCACCAAAGAGGAAGCACTGGCGACCCGTCACCGCTTGCTGGATGCCGCGGAAGTGTTGTTCCAGTCACAGGGCGTGTCACGTACTTCGCTACAGCAGATCGCGGAACACGCGGACGCCACGCGAGGCGCGGTGTACTGGCATTTCAAGGACAAGGCCGACCTGTTCAACGCAATGATGGAACGCGTCAAGCTGCCGCTGGAGACGGCTGCGCAGGAAATCGGCATCAGCAGCGACGACCCGCTCACGCAGATCGAGCAGATGATGCTGAAGGCGCTGGAGTTGATGACGACCGATCCGCAGGTTCGGCGCGTGTTCGAGATCGCCACCCACAAGATCGAATACACGGCGGAGATGCAGTCGGTCCAGCAGCGCCACCAGACCGGCCGCGATGAATGCGTCGCCGATTTCGAACGGGCACTGCGCCTGGGCGCGCGCCGCAGCCGTGTGCGGCTGCTGATTCCCGCAGGCACCGCAGCGCAGGGCCTGCATGCGTTGATCAGCGGTCTGATCCAGGACTGGCTGCTGGCGCCCGAGGTCTTCGACCTGGTGGCAACCGGCCGCCGGATCTTCGCGGTCTACGTGACCGGACTGGGCTTTGCCTGGCCTGCCGCTCAGGAAAGCGGCGCGGCGCCTGCCGAGGGGCCGCGCGATCAGTGATAATGGCTGGCTGTCGGGACACCCGGCAGCCCTCTCTCGCTGTATTTCAACGGAT
>CAIQMJ010000032.1 GCA_903872875.1 uncultured Variovorax sp. | reverse complement strand
CGGCGTCGGTGAGGGCAGCGAAATCCCACGAGGCAACAGCCTCGGTGGGATGTGGCCGTCGACCGAACAGCAGCATCTGGGTCGTATCGCCGTCTGCTGCGTGCCGGTGGGCTTCGTGTCAGTCCGCGTGCTTCGCGCGCGACTGCAGCCAGCGGCCGAACAGCACGACGAACACGGCCCCGACAGCCGCCGCGGCATAGTGCAACCAAGGCGTGGCCATCACGACGTCATGCAGCACCACGTCGCCAGCGATGGTCTCGCCACCGACCCAGCCGATCAGCGCGGCACCGAGCATGACGATGATCGGGAAACGCTCCATCAACTTGATCATCAGCGTGCTGCCGAAGATCACCAGCGGGATGCTGATCGCAAGGCCGAGGATCAACAGCGTGGTGTTGCCTTGCGCCGCGGCGGCCACGGCAATCACGTTGTCCAGGCTCATCACCAGGTCGGCGATCAGGATCGTGCGCACGGCCGCGAACATGCTGCCGTATTCCTTGCTCTCACCTTCGCCGTCTTCTTCTTCGCCAAGCAATTGCACGCCGATGTAGAGCAGCAGCAAGCCGCCCGCGATCTGCAGGTAGGGGAGCGCCAGCAATTTGGCGGCGACCACGGTCAGCACGATGCGCAGCACGACGGCAGCGCCGGAGCCGATCAGCACGGCCTTCTTCTGTTGAGCTGGCGGCAGCGAACGGGCAGCCAACGCGATCACCACCGCGTTGTCACCCGAAAGAATGATGTTGATCCAGATGATCTTGATCAGGCCGATCCAGAAATCGGATGTCTGCAGAAATTCCATGTGTCTTCCCCTCTGTTATCTATGGCAAAAAGCGCCCGCAATTTGCATTGCGAGCGCCTTGCTCTTTTTGGAGTGGCGGATCTCAGCAGCCCAAGGGGCTCAGAGCTTGGCCTTCAGCAGCTTCGCGAGTTCCGAGAAGTTGCGCGTCACGGTGAAGCCCGACTCTTCCATGATGGCGAGCTTGGCATCGGCCGTGTCGGCACCACCCGAGATCAGCGCGCCGGCGTGGCCCATGCGCTTGCCGGGAGGCGCGGTCACGCCTGCGATGAAGCCGACGACCGGCTTCTTCATGTTCAGCTTGCACCAGCGGGCCGCGTCAGCCTCGTCCGGACCGCCGATTTCGCCGATCATGATGACCGCGTCGGTGTCCGGATCGTCGTTGAAGGCCTTCATCACGTCGATGTGCTTGAGACCGTTGATCGGGTCGCCGCCAATACCGACTGCCGACGACTGGCCGAGGCCGATCTCGGTCAGTTGGGCGACGGCTTCATAGGTCAGCGTGCCCGAGCGCGAAACCACGCCGATGCGACCCTTGCGGTGGATGTGGCCGGGCATGATGCCGATCTTGATTTCGTCAGGCGTGATCAGGCCGGGGCAGTTCGGGCCGAGCAGCAGCGTCTTCTTGCCGCCGGCGGCTTCCTTGGCCTTCATCTTGTTGCGCACTTCGAGCATGTCCTTGACCGGAATGCCTTCGGTGATGCAGATCGCCATGTCCAGGTCGGCTTCAACCGCTTCCCAGATCGCGGCTGCAGCGCCGGGTGGCGGCACGTAGATCACGGACACGGTGGCGCCGGTCTGCGTCGCGGCTTCCTTGACGGAACCGAAGATTGGAATGCCGAAGATCGACTCGCCGGCCTTCTTCGGGTTCACACCGGCGACGAAGGCGTTTTTGCCGTTCGCGTATTCCTGGCACTTTTCCGTATGGAACTGACCGGTCTTGCCGGTAATGCCTTGGGTGATGACCTTGGTGTCTTTGTTGATGTAGATCGACATGACTAATCCTTACTTGACAGCTGCAACCACTTTTTGGGCCGCTTCGGCCATCGTGTCGGCGCTGATGATGGGCAGGCCGGATTCGGCCAGCATCTTCTTGCCTTCGACTTCGTTCGTGCCCTTCATGCGCACGACCAGCGGAACGCTCAGGTTCACGGCCTTGCAGGCTGCGATCACGCCGGTGGCGATGGTGTCGCACTTCATGATGCCGCCGAAGATGTTGACCAGAATGCCCTTGACGTTCTTGTTCTTCAACATGATCTTGAAGGCTTCCGTGACCTTCTCGGGGGTCGCACCGCCGCCCACGTCCAGGAAGTTGGCCGGCTCGCCGCCGAAGAGCTTGATGGTGTCCATGGTGGCCATCGCCAGGCCGGCGCCGTTCACCAGGCAGCCGATGTTGCCGTCCAGCGAGATGTAGGCGAGATCGAACTTCGAGGCTTCGACTTCGGCCGCATCTTCTTCGTCCAGGTCGCGCAGGGCGACGATTTCGGGATGGCGGAACAGCGCGTTCGGGTCGAAGTTGAACTTCGCGTCGAGCGCCATCACGTTGCCCTTGCTGTCACGGTTCAACGGGTTGATCTCGACCAGCGAGGCGTCCGTCTCCATGTAGCAGGTGTAGAGCTTCTTGAGGATGTCGACCGTCTGCGCGGTCGAATCGGCCGGCATGCCGATACCGTCGGAGATTTCCTTGGCTTGCGCGTCGGTCAGGCCGAGTTGCGGATCGGCGAAGACCGTGATTATCTTCTCGGGCGTCGAATGAGCGACTTCTTCGATGTCCATGCCGCCTTCGCTCGACGCGATGAAGGCAACCTTCTGCGTGGCACGGTCGGTCACGGCAGAAATGTAGTATTCCTTGTTGATGTCGGCGCCGTCTTCGATATAGAGGCGGCGGACCTTCTGGCCTTCGGGGCCGGTCTGGTGCGTGACGAGCTGCATGCCGAGGATTTCGCCAGCGAGCTTCTTCACGTCTTCGATGGTCTTGGCGACCTTGACGCCGCCGCCCTTGCCGCGGCCACCCGCGTGGATCTGGGCCTTGACCACCCACACCGGGCCGCCAAGTTTCTGGGCGGCTTCGACGGCCTCCTGGACCGTGTAAGCCGGAATGCCACGCGGCACAGGCACGCCGAACTTGGCAAGGATTTCCTTGCCTTGGTACTCGTGAATCTTCATGAGGTGTCTCTCGGAACGGGGGGTTGAGAACGGAAGCTGGTTGGGCTTTGCTGTCCGCGGGCCACGGCGCCGGGAGGGCGGGGGCGGGGGACAACTCAGGAATGTATCATGGTGCGCCGCACCAAGCCCGAGTTGCCGACGCGGTCAATACGTAGATCCTCCCGAGTACAAACACCATGGCCAAGGTTTTCATCGATGGCGAGGCCGGCACCACCGGCCTCCAGATCCGCGAGCGGCTCGCCAGGATGCCGCAGATCGAAGTTGTGAGCATCGCGCCCGAATTGCGAAAAAATGCGAACGCCAAGCGCGACCTGATGGCCAGCGTGGATCTCGTCGTGCTCTGCCTGCACGACGACGCGGCGATCGAATCGGTGGCGTTGATCGACCAGTTGCCTGGTGCGAAGCCGAAGATCATCGACGCGTCGACTGCGCACCGCACCAATCCGCGCTGGACTTTCGGATTCCCCGAACTGGCCGAAGGCCATTGGCAAGCCGTGGCGCAAGCCGACCGTGTCGGCAATCCGGGCTGCTACGCCACGGGAGCCATTGCGATCCTGCGTCCGCTGGTCGATGCGGGCATCCTGCCGACCGGCTTCCCCGTCGCGCTGCCATCGGTCAGCGGTTACTCGGGCGGTGGCCGGACGATGATCGAGGCTTATGAAAAGGGCGAAGCGCCACCTTTCGAAACCTATGCGCTGGGTCTGAAGCACAAGCACATTCCGGAAATCATGAAGTTCGCCGGCCTCACGCGCCGGCCGATCTTCATTCCGTCGGTCGGCAATTTCAAGCAGGGCATGCTGGTCCAGTTGCCGCTGCACCTGGACGACCTGCCAGGCAAGCCGAGGGCCGCCGACCTGCACGATGCGCTCGCTGCCCACTATGCGAAAAGCAACACGCCCGGGCAGTACGTGCAGGTGCTGCCGCCGACGGGCGATGGCAAGCTCGAGCCGACGGCGCTCAACGACACCAACAAGCTCGAATTGCGCGTGTTCCCGAACGAGGACCATCGGCATGCCGTGGTGATCGCGCGCCTCGACAACCTGGGCAAGGGCGCCAGCGGTGCCGCAGTGCAGAACCTGGAACTGATGCTGGGGCTCTGACAAGTTTTCGGCCGCAGCCGTGCAACGGCGTCAGTCGGTCATGCGGCCCGTGTCGCGGTAGCGCAGATGCCATGACAGCGCCTTTTCCAGGACGTGTGGCGTCTGTCCGCCGCGAGTAGAGACCGCTTCCTCGAAATAGTCGTCCAGCATGCCTCGATAAGGCTGTGCCGTGCAGTTCGCGATGATGGTGCGCGCCCGCTCGCGCGGCGCCAGTCCGCGCAGGTCGGCCAGGCCGATCTCGGTGACCAGGATGTCGACGTCCTGCGGCACATGGTCCACGTGCGACACCATCGGCACGATGCTGGACACCGCACCGCCCTTCGCCACCGACTTGGTCGCGAAGATCGACAGGTAGGCGTTGCGCGCGAAGTCGCCCGAGCCGCCGATGCCGTTCATCATGTGCGTGCCCAGCACGTGCGTCGAGTTGATGTTCCCGTAGATGTCGGCCTCGAGCGCCGTGTTGAGCGCGATGATGCCGAGCCGGCGGATGATCTCCGGATGGTTGCTGACCTCCTGCGTACGCAGCACCAGCCGGTCCTTGTAGGCCTCCAGGTTGCCGAACACCTGCGCGGCGCGCGTCGGCGACAGCGTGATCGACGAACCCGATGCGAAGTCGAGCTTGCCGGCGTCGAACAGGTCGAAGGTCGAGTCCTGCAGCACCTCCGAATACATCGTGAGGTGCTGGAACGGACCGGCGGCGAGTCCCGACATGACCGCATTCGCCACCGTACCGATGCCCGCCTGCAGCGGCAGCAGCCGCTCGGTCAGCCGGCCCAGCGCAACCTCGCGACCGAAGAACTCGACCAGATGCCCAGCGATGGCGGCCGTCTCGGCATCCGCAGGCAGCACCGTCGACGTGCTGTCGGCCTTGTCCGTGATGACGATCGCCACGATCTTTTCGGGCGGAATCTCGATCGCCGTAGTGCCGATGCGGTCGTGCGGCGTCATCAGCGGCATGGGTTCGCGCTGCGGACGGTGCCGCGGGATGAAGATGTCGTGCAGCCCTTCGAGGGCCGGCGACTGCGAGGTGTTGATCTCGACGACGACCTTGTCGGCCAGGATTGCGAAACTGGCGCTATTGCCGATCGAGGTGGTCGGCACGATGGCACCGGTCTCGGTGATGGCCAGCGCCTCGATCACGGCGACGTCAATGCCCGGGATCTGGCGCGTGCGCAGCAGTTCCACGGTTTCCGACAGGTGATGGTCGATGAACATCACCTCGCCGCGGTTGATCGCGTTGCGCAGCGTCGGATCGGCCTGGAAAGGCATGCGCCGCGAAATCGCGCCAGCTTCGGCCAGCGTGCGGTCGATATCGCTGCCGAGCGAGGCGCCGGTCATCAGCGTGATCTTCAGCGGCTCGCGACGAGCGCGCTCCGCCAGCGCGAGCGGCACGGCCTTGGCGTCGCCAGCGCGGGTGAAGCCGCTCATGCCGACCACCATGCCGTCGCGGATCCAGGCGGCCGCGGCCTCCGCGCTCGTGATCTTGTTCATCAGTTCAGGCAGGCGGATGCGGCTTTGGTAGGGCATGGTGCGGAATGCTTTCGCGACGGAAGGACGGAGGTGATGGAAAGGAAACGGCTCGGCTCAGCGCAGGCAGTAGTCGACCGGCTGCAGCGGCGGCGGCGCCGTGTCGCCGACCGACTCACGCAGATCGATCTCGAGCGCGCGGCACAGCGCCTCTAGCGGCAGGTCGTTCGGCTCCAGCCCGAACGGTTCCTCGATCTCGTCGCCCAGCGCGTCCAGCCCGAAGAAGGTATAGGCAATGATCAGCACCACGAACGGTGTCATGAAGCCGATCGAGTCGACCAGCCCGAAGGGCAGCAGGTAGCAGTACAGGTACGCGGTGCGGTGCAGCAGCAGTGTGTAGGCGAAGGGGATCGGCGTACCGCGGATGCGCTCGCACGCAGCGGCCGCGCCGCCCAGTGCCGACAGCGTGTCGTCGACGTTGGCCGCCAGGCACGGCTCGACGCGACCCGACTTGACCGCCTCCTGCAGGTCGGCACCCATGCGCAGCAGCAGGAAATGCGGCTTGTTGGAGAAGCCCTGCATCGCCTGCGATTCGGCCTCGCACAGGTAGGGCCGGGTGTCGGGCTGCGGATCGGTGTTGCGCAGCTGGTGGCGCAGCGCATGGGCGAAGGCAGCGGCGCGCAATGTCATGCGCACGCGCAGGTCGTCCAGGCCGCCGCGCCGGTGATCGGCCGGGCCATCGCCGTCGATCAGGCTCTGGCACTGGCGCGCCAGACCGCGCGCGCGCAGGATCACCTCGCCCCAGAGCTTGCGTGCCTCCCAGAAGCGGTCATAGGCGGCGCTGTTGCGAAACCCGAGGAAGATGGCGAGCGGCAACCCGATCAGCGAGAACGGCACCGTGCCGATCGGGATCTTGAGCGCGCCGAGGCTGCCATGCGCCAGCGTCACGAGCACCGCGATCACCACGTTCAACAGCAGCGCGGGTCCGATGCGCGGCAGGATCGAACCGCGCCAGAGAAGGAAGATCTTCAGCCCGGAGGGGCGGTTCCGGACAATCATGGCAGGCGGGGTTTCAAGGGATGGCGATCGACACGCGCACCGGAAGCGGTGCGGGCACCGATTGTCGCGGCATGCCCGCTCAGGCGTCTTCGTCGAAGCCCTTGTCCGACAAAACCCGTCTGACGACTTCACCGCCGAAACCGCGGGCGATCAGGAAGCGCGCCTGTCTCGCGCGCTCGGTCTGATCGGCCGGCAGGGCGTCGAACCGGCGCGCCCAGACCTCTCTCGCACGCGGCAGTTCGGTGTCGCGCAACGCGGCGACGGCCTCGCTGATCGCTTGCGGCGCAATGCCCTTCTTCTGGAGTTCCTGCCGCACGCGCGCGGCGCCCATGCGCGGCGCGCGCTGGTGCACCACCGACTGAACCACCCGCACTTCGCTGATGAAGTCCTTGGCGGCCAGTTCGTCGAGTGCCGCAGCGAGCGTGCCGGGCTCTTCCTCGTACTTCGCGAGCTTGCGTTCGAGCTCGCTGCGCGAGTGCTCGCGCTGGCTCAGGAGCCGCAGCGCACGGCCCTTGAGCGACGGTGCGGCAAAATCCATTTATTCCTTGGCGGCCTGCTTGGCAGCCTTGGCCTCTGCCTTCGCCTTGGCGTCGGCTTCGGCCTTGGCTTCTTCCGAGCCCGCATTGGCAGCCAGCAGCGGAATGCCCAGCGATTCGCGCACCTTGTTCTCGATCTCGCGCGACAGCTCGGGGTTCTCGCGCAGGAACTCACGCGCGTTGTCGCGGCCCTGGCCGATCTTCTCGCCGTTGTAGGCGTACCAGGCGCCCGACTTGTCGACGATCTTCGCGGTCACGCCCATATCGATGATCTCGCCCTCGCGGCTGATGCCCTCGCCGAACAGGATGTCGAACTCGGCCGTCTTGAACGGCGGGCTGACCTTGTTCT